>CAYPGI010000044.1:0-7744 GCA_964410275.1 uncultured Muribaculaceae bacterium
TCTATTAATGTAAATCCTTTATTTTTCATTAAATCACCTATAATTATCTTTCCACTTTATTATTACATTATGCTTTTTTTAATATCTTTTTTGGTTGTTCAATGAATTTAAGGCATTATGTGACACCAATTTATACCAAATAAAAAGATATGACATAAGTCATATCTATACAAACATATATTTACATTGTTCAGGTGCATTAATATACTTTTTTTCTGTTTTATATTTATTAACTAGATGCACTTTATTATTTTTTAAAGTTTTTTTAACATCGATGATTCTTTGATTTTTAGAACCTTTAAATTTTAAATTCAAACTCTTTTCTTCTAAATCAAATTTTCCATCAACTAAAACATCAATATTTTTTAATAATTCAATAATATTAGGATTTTCTTTAGACTTAGCTAATAACTGTTCAAAAGTATAACCTGTATAACACCATACATTAAGTTTTATACTTTTACAAAACTTAGCAATTTCCAAACAAGCTTCCACTTGACACATCGGATCACCACCAGACAGAGTAATACCATCTTGTAATTTTAAATCTAGTAGTTCATTTTTTATTTCCTCAACATCTTTCAAAAATCCAGCATTAAATGAATGTGTGTCAGGATTATGACACCCCAAACAATTATGAATGCATCCTTGAGTCCATAGAACTGTTCTTATTCCTTCACCATCAACAATACTATCTGATTGGAGTTCACGAGCTAAACGAATTTTCATAAAGAATGTTTAACCCTATCTTTTTCTTCAGCACGTTTACCATTATTGAAACGATCTACTGTTCCAACTAAATAACCAGTAATTCTTCTAATTCTTTCAAATTTAACTCCATCAGCTTCAGTTCTTCCACAACCTGGACATTGATCACCAATTACACCAGTAAATCCACAAACAGGATCACGATCTACTGGATGATTAATTGCTCCATATCCTATTCCTTCATCCTTCATCATACGAACAACTTTTTCAAATGCTTCAACATTATCACTTGTATCTCCATCGAGTTCTACATAAGTGATATGGCCAGCATTAGTAAATGCATGATATGGTGCTTCAAGACTAATCTTTTTAGCAATAGGAATATTGTAATAAACTGGTACATGGAATGAATTAGTATAATATTCTTTATTCGTTACACCTTTAATATTGCCGTAAATTGCCTTATCTATATTAGTAAATCTACCTGACAAACCTTCAGCAGGTGTAGCTAATAATGTAAAATTAAGATTATATGTTTTAGCAAATTCATCACATTTTTCTCTCATGAATTTAACAATTTTTAAACCTAATTTTTGAGATTCTTCACTTTCCCCATGATGTTTCCCAGTTAAAGCTTTAAGAGTTTCTGCTAAACCGATAAAACCTATTGATAAAGTCCCATGTTTTAATACTTTTCTTAATCTATCATTTGGTTTAAGTTTTTCAGCATCCATCCATACTCCTTGCCCTAATAAGAATGGGAAATTATATAATCTTCTATTACATTGTATTTCAAATCTTTCTAATAACTGATCCTTAACTAAATCCATTGTTTCCTCTAGTTCAGCCATAAATCCTTTAAGGTCAGCTTTTTCATTATTAATGATACCATATTTAATACCCATTCTTGGTAAGTTAATAGATGTAAATGAAAGATTACCACGACTTGGAGTAACAGCCTTATCAGGATCTACAACATTCCCTAAAACACGAGTACGGCATCCCATATAAGCAACTTCTGTTTCTATATTACCAGGAACATAAGCACTTGCATTAAATGGAGCATCGATAAATGAGAAGTTAGGAAACAATCTCTTAGCTGATACTCTACATGATAATCTAAATAAATCATAATTAGGATCTTCTTTAAAATAGTTTACTCCTTCTTTAACTTTAAAAATTGATATTGGGAATATTGGTGTTTCACCATGACCTAAACCTGAATCAGCTGCTAATAAATAATTTCTAACAACCATTCTTCCTTCAGCAGATGTATCAGTACCAAAGTTAATTGATGAAAATGGTACTTGAGCTCCTGCTCTAGAATGCATAGTATTTAAATTATGAATAAATGCTTCCATTGCTTGATAACTAATACGATTAGTCTTTTGTAAAGCCTTTTCATATCCCATTTTAAATATTTTTTTAACTTCATCTGACCCCTTGGTAAATTGATCAAAAACACTTATATCGAATTCAATAGATTGGATTTTATCAATTTCTTTAACAATTTTATCCATGTTAATAAAATTATTAAAACCCGAAAATTCTAAAAAGTCATATACACATTGCTTAAATTGTTTTCTGAACGTTTTGATAACACCTGGTGCAAGATAATAATCAAAAGTAGGAATACTTTGTCCACCATGTTGATCATTTTGATTAGCTTGAATAGCAATAGCAGCTAAAGCACCATAAGACATAATATCTTGAGGCTCTCTTAAATGACCATGCCCAGTAGAAAAGCCACCATCAAACAATTTTTCTAAATTGATTTGAGTACAAGTAGTTGTCCCCATTGGTAAAAAATCCATATCATGAATGTGAATAGCACCACTATCATGAGCTTCAGCAAATTTTGGTTTTATTAAGTATGATTTAGCAAATTCTTTAGAAACAGTACTACCATATTGGAGCATTGTCCCCATTGGAGTATTACCATCAACATTAGCATTTTCTCTCTTAGTATCATCTTCACTAGCTGTTTTCAAACCTAAACTTTCAATCGTTTTAATAAATTTATGTAATTTCTTTTCATCACTAAACATTAAACGAGATTGGTTTCTTCTTTCACGATACTCATTAAATGATTTATAAACATCTTCATACTTTTTCTTTTGAAGTTCATCTTCGATTAAATCTTGAATTTCTTCAATTTTAATTTTTTCAGCACCTTCGTTTATAAAATCCTTTTCAATTCGCGCAATTACACCTTGATATACTTTTTGTATATCTTTTTCGTTATATATAGGTTCTTCATCGTTAATATTATTAACGCTATCAAACCCTTTTTTAATTGCTACCGCAATTTTTGAACCATTAAATTCAACTTTCTTACCATTTCTTTTTACTACCATTAAAGTAGTTAATTTTTCTTCGATACTTACCATAATTTTTACCTCTTTTCCTTGCTATTTTTGTTACCTTAATCATAGCACCAATATATCACAAAGTCAAACAAAAGTTCGACATTTTTTAGGCCGTTTTTAGTTTGCCTTTGTTTTATAAGTATTTCCCAGAAAAACTTTTTTTGTAAAGTTTACATTTCAGGTTTTTAGTAATTTATTTTTTTATTTTAAAATTAACTTTTAGTTAACTCTGAACATTTCGACGACTTTTTTCCTTTGTTTTAAACACTTTTTGTTTAAAATATCAATTTTATCCCTGTGTTTAACAGTTGATTTTTTTCTTATTTTTTGTTTTTTAAGAAATATCTAAATATCGTTAATTATTAAATTTTATATATTTGATTTTTACATTTTGTTACTTTTCGTCGTCTTTTTATATGATTTTTTTCTCTTTTTTAAATTTCGAAAATTGATAATAATTTTTATAAAAAATGAATATACTTAAATAGGTGAGTTATGATAAAAAATCAGTATATACTAATTTATAAATCGGAACATATTATACCACTATAATGACATATGAAGATAAGATGATAGTACAAGAAAAAATTAAATTAATTGATTATCAAATTGTCGCTACTGTCATTTTTGTAATCGCAACAATTTCATCTATCATTTTATTATATAATAAAAAATTAGATATACTGAATAAAAAACCTATTTTTAACCCTAAAGAAAGTAAAAATATTAATCTTTTTAATTCCATTATAGTTTTAATAATAGTACTATTTCTTCAATATATTAATTATAAGAATAAAGAAATAAGTGAATTCGAAATGAAGAATATTGGTCCTATTAATTTAGACATCAATAAAACATATTTATTAATAATTGTTTCATTAATTTCACTTTATTCTAATTATATTACTCCAGCAAGTGAAGAAGAGGAACTAATTCCATTAATATAAAAAAGGAATAACTAATGTTATTCCTTTTCTTTATATGCTTGACACGCTAAATCTAATTCTTTAATGAAGTTTTCTTTATCAACTTCCGCCTTTAACCTTACTCCGCTAGCAAAGATATGTCCCCCACCACCAAAGCGGCTAGCAAGTTCATTAATTATCGGACCTCTTGATCTAATTGAACCTCTAATAATATCGTTATTAACATCAATAGAGAAAATTGCCCATACTAATACTTCTTCTATATAATTAAAATTATTAATCATATTGCCTGCGGTTGCAGCATCAACATTATATTCTTTTAATATATCTTCGGTAATAGTTATATAAGCTAGTCCATTTTCTGTTATTGTCATATTATTAGCAATATAACCTTGAAATCTTATTTCTTTAATTGGTCTCATATATAATGGTTCATATAAATTTGTAAAATCAATATTGGTTAATTTTATTAACTTAGAAACTAGCGAAAATGTTTTTGGGGTTGTATATTGAAATAAGAAACGATTAGTATCAGATACAATACCTACAAACAATTTTTCGGCAGCTTCCTTTGACATAACTAATCTGGTTTTAAAAACTAATTCCAGTATCATTTGCGAAGCACTACTAGCTGTATCATCAATCCATTCAAAGTCGCAAAATTTTTCAACAAAAGGATGGTGATCAATTTTGATTTTTTCTTTAAACCTTGCCGGATCAACACCATCTACTCTTTTATAATCAGGAGTATCTAATACTATTAATAATGAATCTTTATACATTTCTTCATTAAATTTATCTAAAACTCCTAGAAATTTAAAAGTAGAAGTTGGAGCACCGACTGCGAAAACCTTTTTATTAGGAAAAGTATTTAAAATAATATCCCTTAAAGCTAGTGAGGATGCTAAACAATCAGGATCGGCTCCTATATGTCTGGCAATAACTATCTTTTTATATTTTTTAATTCTGCGATATATTTTACTATACTTATTCATAATTCACACTTTCTATTTAATAAAACTTACAGTATCACGAGCTATCATTACTTCTTCATCTGTTGGCACTATATAACATGGCACTTTAGAATCTTTAGTAGTAATAATTCTTTCTTCTCCTCTAACATTATTTAATTCTTCATCTACTTTAATTCCTAAAATAGATAATGAATCAATTATGTCTTTTCTAGTCGAAGGTGAGTTTTCTCCAATACCACCTGCAAAGCAAATAGCATCTACTCCGCCTAATATTACATAGTATTTAGAAACATATTCAACTACTCTTCTTATAAACATATTTTGAGCTAATATACATCTTTCATCACCTGAAGCAATACCATTTTCGATATCTCTTGAGTCACTACTAACACCACTTATACCTAAATAACCACTTTTCTTATTTAAGTTATCTAGCACTTTAGTTAAAGATTCATTAGTTTTTTCCATAATATACGGAATAATAGTGACATCTACATCTCCAGAACGTGTTCCCATCATAATCCCGGCATTTGGTGTAAATCCCATAGAAGTATCTACACATTTTCCATTTTTAATAGCCGATATACTTCCGCCATTTCCTAAATGGCAAGTAATTATTTTAATATCTTTACTACCAAGTATTTCACTCATGCGATTAGCTAAATATTTATGACTTGTTCCATGAAATCCATACTTACGAACATTGTAATTGGCATACCATTCATAAGGAATAGCATACATATAAGCTTCTTCACTCATCGTTTGATGAAATGCTGTATCAAATATAGCTACTTGAACAGCACTTGGAATTAATTTAATGCAAGCTCTTATTCCAATAATATTGGCTGGATTATGTAAAGGAGCTAGTGAACTTAAATCTTCAATATCCTTTATAACTTCATCAGTAATAACAACTGAACTAGTATACTTATCACCACCATGAACAACTCTATGTCCAATTCCACTAATTTCATCTAATGATCTAACAACATTATTTTCAAATAATTCTTGTATTAAAACAGAAACTGCTTCATCGTGGTCCTTTAGTTCTACTTCTTTTTTTATTTTTTCACCATTTATTTTTATTGTATATAAACTATTTCCTATTCCTATTCTTTCAAATACTCCTGAAATAATTACTTTTTCTTCTGGCATTTCATACATTTGAAACTTCAACGAAGAACTACCAGCATTGATTGATAAAACTCTCATGTTTTCCTCCTAAAAATTGCGTTCTAAAACTTCACAGTTTCGTGGTTTATATTTTGTAAAATCACCATCAGTAGGAAGACCATTAAAGTAAAAGTATAACGATTTGCATATCCCACTATGTGTAACAATTATTATATTTTTATTTTTATATTGTTCTTTAAGAGCCAATAAAGTATCAACACTCCTACGATATAAGTCTTGTATGTTTTCTGCTTCATCATATTTAATGTTTTTATTATAGTTCCAATAATCTAGAAATTGCTCTCCTGTACGATCATTACCAGTAAATTCCCCATGATTTCGGCCAATTAGCCTATCATCAAAAACAATAGGTATTTTATTATTGCTGATTATTTCAGCAGTTTCTTTACATCTAGTCATTGGTGAACTAATTATTAAATTGATATCTTTATCTTCAAAATACTTTTGAACTTGTTTAGCTTGAATAATACCCGTTTCATTAATACCAGTATTAATTCTTCCTTGAAATAACCTTTTAACGTTACTTTCTGTTTCACCATGTCGAACAATATATACTTTCATACTACAACTTCCCTTAATTCTTATTCTTCATATGTGGGAATAAAATAACTTCACGAATACTTTCGCTATTAGTAATCATCATTACTAAACGATCAATCCCCATACCCATACCACCTGCTGGAGGCATTCCATATTCTAAGGCTTCAACGAAGTCTAAATCCATTTCATTAGCTTCATCATTACCTAGTTCTTTTTCTTTTAGTTGATTTTCAAATCTTTCGTATTGGTCAATTGGATCATTTAATTCAGTAAATGCATTAGCATATTCACTACCTACAATAAATAACTCAAATCTTTCAGTAAACCTTGGATCTTCAGCATTTTTCTTAGCTAATGGGCTTATTTCAATTGGATGACCATATATAAATGTCGGTTCAATAATCTTTTCCTCAACATACTTTTCAAAGAAGGCATTAACGATATGTCCGTATAAGAAGTGATCTTCAATTTCAATATGATGTTCTTTAGCTAACTTTTTAGCTTCTTCTAAACTCATATCTTGAAAGAAATCAATTCCAGTTTCATTCTTTATTCCTTCAACCATATGTAATCTTTTGAACTTAGGTCTTAAGCTAAGATTATAACCTTTCCAAACAATATCATGCTTTCCTAATACTTCCATAGCAACATTGCCAATGATATTTTCAGTTAAATCCATCATACCTTCTAAATCACTATACGCTTTATATACTTCAATTGTTGTAAACTCTGGATTATGGTTACGATCCATTCCTTCATTTCTGAAAAGTCTTCCTATTTCATAAACCGCATCCATTCCACCAACTATTAATCTTTTAAGCGGTAACTCAGTAGCAATTCTTAAATAAAATTCCATATCTAAAGCATTGTGATGAGTAACAAATGGACGAGCCGCTGCTCCACCTAAAACAGAACCTAAAACAGGTGTTTCTACTTCCGTATATCCTAAATTATCTAAATAATGTTGAATTGAACGAATAATTTTAGAGCGCATAAAAGCAACTTTTCTAGCTTCTTCGTTCATAATTAAGTC
>CAYPGI010000045.1:0-7602 GCA_964410275.1 uncultured Muribaculaceae bacterium
ATACTGGCCATACAGGAAGTTTAACTACTATGCATGCGAATTCACCAGAAGATGCTTTAAATAGATTAGAAACGATGATATTGATGGCTGGTATGATAATACCAATTAAGGCTATTAGAGGTTATATTGAAAATGCTATTGATGTTGTAATTCAAATTGAAAGACTATCTGATGGTCGAAGAAGAATTACTAATATAAGTGAAGTAATAGGATTTAATAAAGATGTTATTGATTTAAAACCGATCTTTGAATTTATTCAATCTAGTGTTTTAGAAAACGGTGATGTTGTTGGTGAATTTATTACTCATAAATGTGTACCAAAGTCTTTCGATAAAATAAAAACTTGTGGTCTAAATGATTTAAAATGTTTATTTGAATAAGAGGTGAGAAATATGGTTATAAGCGATGAGAATAATCTTATAGGTTTAAATATTAATGGTCAAGAACAAGTAACTAAAGAAGATATTGTTGTGGTTTATGAACCAGATTCTTCCATTATTAGTTATCGTTATAATATTTATAAAAATCAAAAGTTAGTAAAAGAATATACAGTAGATAGTAATAATAAAAGTACAATTGTTTTTGATGAGACAGGAGTTTATCATATAGAAGTTATTACTAATGATATATATAATAATTCCAATACTTACATTACTAATATATATAATATTGATAAGACACCACCTGTTATTAAAATTGATAGTAATTTAATTGAGATGGAGTTAGGATCTGATATTGATTTATATGAAAATGTAGTAGCTTATGATAATGTTGATGGAAACTTAACAGACACAGTTACAACCGATTATGATAAAATAGATTTTAGTAAGTTGGGCATAAAGAAACTAACTTATACTGTTAGTGATGAGGCTGGAAATACCTCTTCTAAGTCAATTAATATCAATGTCGTCAATAGTTATTCAGATACTTTAATGTACTTACAAATCAGTGTTGCATCTATTATATTAATTATTGCTTTTATGATATTTAGATATCGTAAGAGTATAAAGTTAGAAAAAAGAATTAGTAATTTTAGTGTTAACACTAAAAAAGATAATATTTGGTTATCAATAGACAGTGTTAGTAATTATTATTACAAGTTAGTAAAACTGGTTTCTACTAGTATTAAGAAGTCTCACTTTTTAAATAAATATAGTAATCGATATAAAAAATATCTTTCATTATCTGATAATAAGAATGCTATCGATTTTATTTCAAACAAGATAATTATTTCTTTAATATTCTTAATAATGGCGATATTTGCTAAGACTATTCAATATGAGTTATTATACTCTTATGAAGTAGTTGTTCCTTTATTAATAGGATTTTTTATACCTGATATATTTTATATTATTAAATATCGTTTTTACCGTAAAAGAATTGAAAACGATATGTTGCAAGCTATTATAGTAATGAATAATGCTTTTAAATCAGGTCGTAGTATTTCACAAGCAATTGAGTTAGTTTCTAAAGAATTAGATGGATTAATTGCTGAAGAATTTAAAAAGATGCATCTAGAATTGTCATTAGGATTAGAAATAGATGTTGTCTTTAGTAGATTTGCTGAAAGAATTGATCTAGAAGAAGTTACATATCTTACTGCTTCTTTATCAATATTAAATAAAACAGGTGGGAATATTATAAGTGTCTTTTCTTCAATTGAAAAATCATTATTCAATAAGAAAAAACTTAAACTTGAATTAGAATCATTAACGAGTTCTTCAAGAATGATCGTTTATGTATTATTTTTAGTTCCGCTTTTATTTGTAGTATTTGTTAGTATTATTAATCCAGGTTACTTCTTACCTTTCTTAAATAGTACAATTGGACTTATATTATTAGGACTTATGATTTTATATTATATTATTTATATTATATTTGTCCGTAAAATCATGAAAGTTAGGATGTGATAATATGGATACAAGATTAGAAAACAATTACATAAGAAAAATATATCGAGATAAAGATATTCAAAAAATTGATATTAAAGTTAAAATGCTTGGAGATACTAAACTAACAGCCATAAAGTTTATGAATATTAGATTACTTACAACTTTTATTACTTTTGTCTTTATTCTCTATATTATGGATTTTGGATATATTTTCGCGCCAATTATCGCCGTTTTATATTATAACTTATTTAAGTATTGGGTAATTGATTTGCCGCTAAAAAGAAGGGAACAAAAATTAGACCGTGAAGCTTTATATTTCTTTGAAATTTTGACTCTTACTTTAGAAAGTGGTCGCAATTTAGAAAACTCTTTAGAGATAACTGTTTTTAATGTGAAAAACGAATTATCTCATGAATTTAAAAAAGCATTAATGGAAATTAAATTTGGTAAATCTTTAAATGAAGCTTTAATTAGTATGAAAAAAAGAATCCCTTCTGAATCGATTAATACCATAATTCTAAATATTACACAGACTAATATATTTGGTAATAGTATTTTAGAAACGATGTATAGTCAAATTGAATTCTTAAGAGAAAAACAAATATTAGAAATTAAGGGGCAAATTAATAAAATACCTAATAAAATAAGTATTATTTCAGTACTATTTATAATACCTTTAATTTTAGTACTTATTTTAGGACCTTTTATTATCAAAATGTTTAGTTAATGATATAATGTGTTAGGAGGATATTATTTATGAAATATTATTTAATAGGGATAAAGGGAGCTGGTTTAAGTGCATTAGCGCTTATTCTTAATGATTTAGGATATGAAGTAGTAGGTTATGATGATGAAAAATCGCATCAGTTTACAGAAAATAAATTACAAGAACGTGGTATCAAAATATATACTGAAGATAACGATGTAATTGATAAAGATACGATTGTAATTAGAAGTACCGCTATTAAGATGGATCATCCTGAATTAAAAAAGGCTGTAGAATTAGATTTAAAAATATATGAATATAATGAAATGTTAGGTAAATTAGCTAATATGTTTGATGGTATTACAGTTGCGGGGTGTCATGGTAAGACAACTACTTCTTCTTTAATGGCTCATGTATTAAACAACATTATTGGTTGTAATTATCTAATTGGTGATGGTACAGGATCTGCTAATAAAGAAAATAAGAAGTTTGTTTTAGAAGCTTGTGAATACAAGCGAAACTTTTTAGTTTATGAACCAGAGTATGCTATTATTACTAATATTGATTTAGATCATGTTGACTATTATAAGGATATCGCAGATGTAGTTGATGCTTTTCAAGAATACGCTAATAATGCTGAAAAAATGGTAATAGCTTGTGGTGATGATCCTTATACTCATTCTTTAGAAGTAAATACACCTATTTTCTTCTATGGAATAGGAGAAGATAACGATATAATTGCGACTGAAATTGAATATACCAATGATGGTATTGAGTTTGATGTAACTGTGGAAGGCAATTATTATGGGCACTTTAATGTACCTTTTTATGGAAAACATATGCTTTTAAATACTCTTGCTGTTATAAGTGTTTGTTATTATGAAAGATTAAATGCTAAAGATGTTCAAAAGTATTTAAAGACATTTGAAGGCGCTAAGCGTAGATTTAATGAAACAATTGTCGGTGATGTTGTTATAGTAGACGATTATGCTCATCATCCAACTGAAGTAAAAGTTACTATTAAGGCTGCCAAACAAAAATATCCTGATAAAGAAATAGTGGCTGTATTTCAACCTCATACTTTTAGTCGTACGGAGGAATTTGCGAGCGATATGGCTGAAGTATTAAACTTAGCTGATAAATCTTATGTTTTAGACATATTCCCAGCACGTGAAAAACAAGAGGATTTTCCTTCGATAACAAATAAACTAATTTTAGATGAAATTAAAAACGGTGAAGCGATAAGTGATGATACTTCATCTAAGTTATATGGACATAAAAATGCAGTAGTTATATTCATGAGTCCAAAAGAAATATATAAAATTAAAAAGGATTTTCAAGAATATTTAGAAAAGAACTAAGTATTCTTTTCCTTAAAGGGAGATTAATAATGAAAAAAATATTATGTGTAATAAGCTTGATTATATTATTAAGTGGTTGTAGCAAAACTAATATTAAACTTGATTTTAATATTATTCAAACAAAGTTAAATAATTTAACTTATGAATCTAAACCGATGTTTGGAAAAAACGAAATGGTAGATATTCAATATCTATCTGATAAATATGGTTTTGATAGTAGTAATATAGAAGATTCTCTTATCAGCATGTCTAAAGTTGTAGATAGTGCTAGTATGTATGCAATATTCTTACCTAAAAAGGGAGAAGAAGCAGAAGCAGTCGATGCAATTGAAGAATTTTTAACTAAATATGACCAATCTTGGATGATGGGATATGCTCCTGATCAAGAATTATTAGTTCAAAATCGATTAGAAGAAGAATATGGTGATTACTTGATTTATATTATTTCTAACGACAATGAAAAAGTATTAGAAACAATTAAAGGAATAAATAAGGAGGGGTAATTATGGTCTTTAGTAGCATACCTTTCCTTTTTTTCTTTTTACCATTTTTTCTATTACTTTATTATGTTTTACCTTTTAAATTTAAGAATACTATATTACTAATTTTCAGTTTGATTTTTTATGCTTGGGGTGAACCAATATATATATTCTTAATGCTTTTTTCAACTTTTGTTGATTATTTAAATGGTAGATTATTTGAAAGTAGTAAATTTACTCGTAAGAAATTATATTTAATTATTGCGATTATAATCAATTTAAGTTTATTAGGCTTTTTTAAATATAGTGATTTTTTAATTGATAGTATCAATAATATCTTTAATGTTTCAATTCCCTTACTCAAGATTGGATTGCCAATAGGTATTAGTTTTTATACTTTCCAAACAATGAGTTATAGTATTGATGTTTATAGAGGAAATGTAAAGCCTCAAAGAAATTATGCGACATATTTAACTTATGTATCGATGTTTCCTCAATTAATCGCTGGGCCCATTGTTCGTTATGAAACAGTTAATGAAGAACTTCATACAAGAGAAATTACTTTTAGTGGATTTACTAATGGTTTAATTAGATTTTTACATGGTTTATTTAAAAAGGTATTGATTGCAAATAATATTGGTTATTTATGGACTATTGTTAGTACAATGGGTAATAGTGAATTATCCGTTATGATGGCATGGTTAGGGTTACTCGCTTTTACTTTTCAAATATACTTTGACTTTAGTGGATATAGTGATATGGCAATAGGTATGGGGAAAATGTTAGGCTTTAATTACTTAGAAAACTTTAATTATCCATATATTGCTAAGAGTATTACAGAGTTTTGGCGTAGATGGCATATATCACTATCTAGTTGGTTTAAAGATTATATCTATATTCCTTTAGGTGGTAGTAGGGTAACAAAAATCATTAATATTAGAAATATATTTATAGTTTGGACATTAACCGGTATATGGCATGGTGCTGCTTGGAATTTTGTGATATGGGGAATATATTATGGAATTATTTTAATGCTTGAAAAGTTTATCTTGAATAAATATATTGAAAAACTTCCTAATTATTTAAAACATACTTATACTTTATTTTTAGTAATGATTAGTTGGGCAATATTTGCTTTTGATGATATGACATTACTTCAAAACTATTTTGATGTTTTATTTGGAATAGGTAGATATCCATTTTTAGATAAGACGTTTATCTATTATCTTTCTAATTATTTATTAATTATAATAGTCGCTATTATATTTTCAATGCCTATATACCATATTATTAAAGAGAAACTATTATTAATTAAAAACAAAAGAGTAATATATGGAATATTTGTAATAAGATTAATAACTTATTTGATTTTATTATTAGTCACAGTATCTTATTTAGTAAGTGATACTTATAACCCGTTTTTATATTTTAGATTTTAGGTGGTCATATGAAAGAGTTTTATAATCGAATAATTGTAACATTAATAAGTATTTTTATTCTTGTTTTTTCATTATTGTTTATTTTTTCTGATAAAAAGGTCTTTTCGGAAAATGAAAATAGATATCTACAAGTTTTTCCTGAGTTTTCATTTAGAAACTTAAAGAATGGTAGTTATACTTCTAAACTACAGAGTTATTTATCAGATCATTTTGTTGGTCGTGATGCTTTTATGAATATTAAAACTTTTTATGAAAAAATAAGTGGTAAAAATGAAATAAATAAAGTTTATTTAGGTAAAGATAATTATTTAATTGAAAAGTATAATAAACCAGTTAATAATGATAAAATCATTAAGTCATTAAATAATCTTTATCACGAATTAAATTATATTAATATGAATCTTATGCTTGTACCAACAAGTATTACAATAAATAAAGATAAATTACCTAAGAATGCAGTAACTAATAATCAATTAGATACCATTGAATATATATATGATAATATAAATTTTAATACCATTGATATAACTAAAACATTGATGGAGTATAATAAGAAATATCAAATGTTTTACTATTTAGATCATCATTGGACAACTTATGCAGCTTACTATGCATATCAAGTATACTGTTACAATAACTTATTAGAACCAGTACCTATATATGAATTTGACGTCAAAGAGGTAACAAAGGATTTCAATGGTACTTTATATTCTAAGAGTAATGACTATAGTAGAAAGCCTGATACAATTGCGTTATTTTTATATGATAAGTATAGTTATAGTGTCAATTATGTTTCTAAGGATATAATCAAGGATTCATTATATGAAATGGATTATTTAAATACTAAAGATAAATATTCAGTATTTTTAGATAATAATCATCCTTTAATAGTAGTAACTAATAATGAAATTAAAACGAAAGCTGAAATCGCAGTTATCAAAGATAGTTATGCCAATAGTATGATTCCTTTTTTGGCCAACCATTATAAAAAGGTTCATATTATTGATCCAAGATTTTATAAATTAAGTATTATTCAATATATAAAAGATAATATTAATATTAATGATATGCTTATTTTATATAATATTAATACTATAGATGAAGATAATGGGATTGCAACTATTAATTAATACTAGTCAAAAAAATATATTTATGATATAATTACTTAGGCTTTTTTAAATCAATGAAAGGAGAAAAATGAGTAAAATAAAAATATTTAGTCTTGGTGGACTAAATGATATAGGAAAAAACATGTATGTTGTTGAAGTTGATAACGACATATTTGTGTTTGAAGCGGGATTAAAATATGCAGATGATAAAATGTTAGGAATTGATTATATTATTCCTAATTATGATTATCTTAAGGAAAATGTTAAAAGAATAAAAGGAATATTTATTACCCATGGTCATGATCAACAAATGGGGGCAATAATTGATATATTAGAGGATTTAAAAGATATAAAGATATACGGAACAGAATTCACTTTAAATATATTAAAAGATGAATTTATTGAGTATAAGGTTGATTTTAAAAACTTAGAAAAAATTGAACCTCATAAGAAAATAACTTTTGGTGAAAATAGTATTTTTCCAATTAGTTTAACTCATTCAGTCCCAGATGCAGTAGGTTATGTACTTAATACTAAAGATGGGGCAATAGTTTATACTGGAAACTTTGTGTTTGATCCAACAATGACTGGACCATATAAAACAGATATTGGTAAA
>CAYPGI010000046.1:0-7579 GCA_964410275.1 uncultured Muribaculaceae bacterium
AGATTAAAGTTATAGGAATGCCAATCATTAATGAAAATAAAATCCCTTGTTTAATTTTTTGTTTAGTATATTTGTAATTATGATTACTATAACTATTGCTTACAACTGGGATTAAAGCTTGAGATATAGCCATAGTAAAGAAAGATGGTAGCAATAATAGTGGCATAACATAACCATTAATGATACCATATTCATTTATAATAAAGAAATTAGAGTAGTCAATGGATAGTAAAACAAATGTTAATATAATTGGTTCTAAAAAGTAAGCAATATTACCTATTAAACGACTTCCTGTTGTGGGTAAACTAATACTTAGTATTTCTGATACATTGTTACTATTAATTTTAATATCTTCTTTAGTTATTTTAAATTTTTTAGGTAAAAAGAAAAAGAATATAAAAATAGATGTTAACTCACTGACGATGTTTGATAAAACAACGAAAGCAATGGCATATTCAATTCCATCAATTAAGAATATTGGAATCCCTACGGCAAGTATAACTAATCTAACTATATCCTCGGTAATGTTAGATAATACATGAGGAAACATTTTTTGTTTTCCGAAAAAATAACCTCTTAAAATACTTGATATACTAATAAAAGGTAATACAAAACCAATGGAGATAAGAGCATAATAACAACGCTTATCATGTAATAGATTATTAGCAATGTATCTTGCACTAAACAATAAAACAATTATTATTATGACATTTATTATTAAAGTAATAGGAATAGAACTTAAAACTAAATTCTTATTATTTTTTCTGTCTTCGGCAACTAATTTACTTATAGCTACTGGTAATCCTAATTGAGCTACAGCAATTAATAAGCTAAAAGTAGGCATAATCATCATATATATACCAATACCTTCAGTTCCTAAAAGTCTAGTCATAACTACTTTAATAACCATACCTAACATTTTAGTAATAAAGCCACCAATAATTAAAATGATAGTAGATTTAATAAATTTACTCTTTTTCATAATAACTCCTTTAAAATTATTTGTTTTTCATATATAATATATATGTATAAAATTATAAATATATTATGGAGGTGTCTATGGATTTAGAATTTAATTCAATCGAAGAGTTATATGAAAGATTAAAACCAGCCCTTATTACTAAATGTTCTGAGATGAAAAGAGATGGTTATAAGTATATCAAGGAAGAAGATATATGGAATTATCTAAAAGAAGTTAAATGGAAAAAGGCTATTGATTTAGGTCTTCACGAAATGGTTCGTGATGTTTTAAATACTGAAAATAATATAATTAATAATTATTTAAAAGAAAAACTAAATTTAGGCAACCGAAAAATATATTTTGAAGATTAGAAGGAAGATGACGAAGTGAAAGCGAAAGAAAAAAAGAAAATATTTAGAAAAATAAGTGTAGTATTTATTATATTAGTAGCAATGGGATTTATATTTCCTACAATATTTAAAAACTTAAAATTTGGATTGGATTTACAAGGGGGATTCGAAGTACTATATCAAGTAGAGAGTATTGATGGTAGTGAAGTAACTGAAGATATGGTTAAGAATACTTATAAAAACATTTCAACAAGAATTGACGGATTAGGAATAACTGAACCCGTTATAATTGTTGAAGGATTAGATCGAATTAGAGTACAACTTGCTGGGGTAAAAAATCCAGAAGATGCTAGAAATGAACTGAGTTCAGTTGCTAGTTTAACTTTTAGAGATACTAGTGATCGTTTGCTAATGACTAGTGATGTTTTAAGAGCGGGCGGTTCTAAAGTATCTAGTGACGATAAAGGTAGACCAGTAGTTGGTTTAAGTATCAAAGATAAGGATACCTTTTATGATGTTACAAAAAAAATAAGTGAATCAAGTGATAATCGTATTGTTATTTGGCTAGATTATCAAGAAGGAGTAGATTCATTTGCTAATAAAGGAGAGACATGTGGAAGTGAAGAAGAACCTCGTTGTCTTTCGGTGGCGTCTGTCGGTCAAGCATTTGCTAGTGATGTTGTTATTCAAGGTAACTTTACAGTAGATAAAGTAGAAAGATTAGTAAGACTTATCAATGCAGGAAGTTTACCTACCAAATTAGAAGAAGTATCTTCTAAAACAGTAGAAGCATCATTTGGCGCTAATTCCTTAACTGAAACTTTTACAGCTGGTATTATTGGTATTAGTGTTATTGTATTAATTTTGATTGCCTTATATCGATTTGCTGGATTTGTTGCTAGTATTGCAATATATATTTATACCTTTTTCACGTTCTTAACCTTTTGGTTATTTGGAGGTGTTCTAACATTACCTGGTATTGCAGCTTTAGTTCTTGGTATAGGTATGGCAGTAGATGCATGTGTTATTAGTTTTGCTAGAATTAAAGATGAGTTAAAGGATGGAACTAATTTGCAAGACGCATATAAATTAGGAAATGAAAATTCTTTTATGACTATCTTTGATGCTAATATCACAACTTTACTTACTGCAATCATCTTATTTATCTTAGGTGAAAGTAGTGTAAAAGGCTTTGCTACTATGTTAATTATTAGTATTTTTATAACTATGATTGTTATGGTATATGTAATGCGTTACTTATTAGGTCTATTTGTAAAGACTAGATTTTTCGATAAGAAATTAAATTTATTTATCGGTGTTAAGAAAAAACAAAAAGATAAAGAACCATTTAGTTATATTGACTTTGTTAAGCCTCGAAAGATAGTTTATGTAACAACTATTATTATCTTTATTATTGGAATAATATCTTTATTTACTAATGGTTTAAATTTAGGAATAGATTTTAGTGGTGGTTCTTCAGTTTCAATTGCTAGTAGTCAAAAATTAGATAAGAAATTAATTGAAAAAGATTTTGATAATTTTAAATATGAAGTAACTGTAATAGAAGAAATAAATAATAACAACGTTATTGTTACAATTGATGCGGTACTAGATAAAGACGAAATAGTAGAAGTACAAAATTATTTTTCTGATAAATATGAAGCTCAAACTGATATTGGAGTAGTATCTAATATAGTTAGTAAGGAATTAGTTAAAAATTCGTTTTTAGCAATCTTTATAGCTTCAATAGGAATAATTATATATGTATCAATTAGATTTAGATTTAGTTATGCAGTAACAGGTATTATTGCTTTATTACACGATGCTTTTATGATTGTAATAATGTTTAGTTTGTTAAAATTAGAGGTAGCTAGTATCTTTATCGCCGCAATACTATCAATTATCGGATATTCTATTAATGATACAATTGTAATATTTGATCGTATGAGAGAAACAATTACTAAAAAATATAAAGGAAATTTGAAAACAGAAGATGATGTAGCAGATGTAGTAAACTCGAGTTTAAGAAACACTCTTGATAGAAGTATTATTACAACAATGACCACTTTATTTGCGGTAATAGCGCTTATCATTTTTGGTTCATATGAAATATTTAATTTTAATATTGCTATGTTATTTGGACTTATTGCGGGTGCTTATTCTTCAATTGCCATCGCAGCTCAACTATGGTTTGATATTACCAAAAAGAATTTAGGTAAAAAGATTAAAAAGAAATGGTATGAAGAAGATAATGATATAGAAGAATTAAAGATTAAAGGTATTAATTCTTAGAAGGAAAGTGATAAAATGCAAGAAGAAAATATTGTTTTAACTTATGATGACTTAAAAGATAAGTTAGAGACTTATATAACTGATAAAGATGAGTTATCATTAGTAACTAAAGCATATATGTTTGCATATGAAAAACATTTTGGGCAAAAAAGACTTACAGGGGAAGATTATATAAATCATCCCCTTAATGTGGCTTATATTCTTACAGAAATTTATGCAGATAGTAGTACTATTTGTGCTGCATTGTTACATGATGTTATTGAAGACTGTGATGTAACTAAGGAAGAAATAGAGGATAAGTTTGGTGAAGAAATTGCTCTATTAGTAAATGGTGTTACAAAAATAAATCGTTTGAATTTTGCCGGTGATAATGAGTCAATTATTGCTAATCACCGTAAAATATTAGTAGGTTTATCAGAAGATGTTCGCGTTATTATTATAAAACTAGCCGATCGTCTTCACAATATGAGAAGTCTTTGGGTACTACCTGAAAAAAGGCAAAAGGCCAAAGCTAAAGAAACTTTAGATATATTAACTCCTATTGCGCATCGTTTAGGAATAAATCAAATTAAAGGAGAACTTGAAGACTTATCTTTAAGGTATTATAAACCAGATATTTATTTCGGCGTAGTTGAAAAATTAAATCAATCTAAAAGCGAAAGAGATGATATCGTCAATCAAATGAAAGATAAAGTTTCAGAATTGTTGACGGAACATAATATAACTCATGAAATAAAAGGAAGAGCTAAAAGCATTTATAGCATTTATAAAAAATTAGATGTTGGTCGAAAGTTTAGTGATATATATGATTTATTAGCGCTTCGTGTGTATGTTGATACAGAGCAAGAATGTTACCAAGTATTAGGTATTATTCATTCTAAATATCGTCCTATTCCTAAGAGGTTTAAGGATTATATCGCTATGCCTAAAACTAATATGTATCAATCTTTACATACAACGGTATTTGGAATTGATGGTCATTTATTTGAAATTCAAATTAGAACTTACGAAATGGATAAAATTGCGGAACTAGGTATTGCGTCACACTGGTCTTATAAAGAAAAGGGAAGCAAAACTAGTATGCAATCAGCTATGGAACAAAAACTACAATTTTTCAGAACTATTATGGAACTTAAAAATGATGAAGCAAATGACGAAGAATTTGTTAGACAAGTTAAAGAAGATGTTTTTAAAGATACTATCTATGTATTTACACCTAAAGGGGATGTAGTTGAATTACCTAGTGGTGCTACACCAATTGACTTCGCTTATCGTGTTCATAGTGGTGTAGGGGATAAGATGATAGGCGCTATTGTCAATAATAGTATAGTACCTTTTGATTATCAGTTAAAAGATAATGATATCATTAAAATAAATACAAATAAAAACTCATTTGGTCCAAACCGTGAATGGATTGCTATGGCTAAAACTACTCAAACTAAGAATAAAATCAAAAATTTCTTTAATAAGATTGATAAAGAAGGGTACTTAAAGAAAGGTGAAGATCTTTTAAAAGATGAACTTCGTAAGCGAAAAATACCTTTTAATGACTTTATTACTGAAAATATTGATAAATTATTAAATGAATTAAAGTATTCTAATATTGATGAATTATATATTAATATTGGAAATGGGAAAAATTCAGTAACTCAATTAGTTAATTTAATTTATAATGAAAATGCAACTAAAGAAGAAATTATTTTAAAGAAAACAGAAAACCAAGAAGTAATTGCCCCAACTATTAAAAACGACATTATTGTAGAAGGAATTGATGAAGTTAAAATAAATGTAGCTCTATGCTGTAAACCTGTTCCACAAGACCGTATTGTTGGATATATAACTAAAGGATACGGCATAACTGTTCATAGAATGGTATGTCCTAATGTTTCAGAATTAGAAGAAAGAATTATAGATGTATCTTGGAATAGTGTTATTACTAAGAAATATCCTACGAATATATTGATTAGAGCTAGTGAAAATAAAAATATTTTATTAGATATTATTTCTAAAACATCTAATAGTGAAATTACTGTTCAAAGTATTAATTCTTTACCAAGTAGTGAAAACTTTTTGTTTGATATTACTGTACTCGTTGATGGTAAAGAATCTTTAATAAAATTTATGGATGATGTTAAATTAATTCCTAATATTATCAGTGTTGAAAGGATAATAAAATAATGAAAGTAATATTACAAAGAAGTTTAGAATCTAATGTTACTGTTAATGGTGAAATAGTTGGCTCTATCGATAAAGGATTAGTTATATTAGTTGGATTCACATATAATGATACTGAAGTAGAAATTGATTATTTAATTAACAAAATAATTAATTTAAGAATATTTGATGATGAAAATGGTGTAATGAATAAATCTTTACTTGATATTAATGGCAGCATTTTAAGTATTTCACAGTTTACTTTATACGCTAACACTAAAAAGGGAAGAAGACCAAGTTATGTTGATGCTTTAGAACCAATGGAGGCAAATAGTTTATATAACTTATTTAACTTAAAGTTAAGAGATCTAAATATTCATGTTGAAGAAGGTGTCTTTGGGGCAGAAATGATAGTCAATATTACTAATGATGGACCAGTTACTATTGTAATGGAAAGTAGGGACGATAATGCTTAAAAATAAATTAGATTATAAATTATTAAATCTAGCTATAATTACTTTAATAATATTTTTAATCTACCAAGCTAATAATTTTTGGGTTGGAACTTTAAATAAAGTATTACAAATATTCTTACCGTTTCTATTTGCTTTTGTAGTAGCGTATGCCCTAAATCCTTTAGTAAACTATTTAACAAATAGAAAAGTACCAAAAGCTTTAGCTATCTTAATTGTTTTAGTAGTAGTTATAGGAGTATTTGGAACGACATTATTTTTAGTTGTTCCACTTCTAGTAGAACAATTAACTAGTTTATTTAATACTATTATTACATTTTTAGTTGAAATGTCTAATAAGTATGATATAAACTTCGGTCCATTACAAAATTCATTATCTAAAAGTTTTAATGAAATAATTTTAAATGTCGGTAAATATGTATCTGATGGCGCAGTTAACTTTATAGGGGTATCTCTAAGTTACTTATCAGTGTTTATCATTACCTTTTCGGCAGCTATATATTTTCTAATTGATTTAGATAATATCAAGATAGCTATTAAAGCTTATTTAAGAAAAAAATCTAGAAAAGCTTTTAACTTTATTGTAGAATTAGATAAAGCTATGAAAAATTATCTGTCTGGATTTTTAAAAATAGTATTTATTTCTTTATTTGAATATACAATAGCCTATTTAATAATAGGTCATCCACATGCTTTATTATTAGGTTTCTTAGCAGCTTTATCAAATTTAATTCCATATTTTGGTGGTATGATTACAAGTATTATCGCAGCTATTACAGCATTTGTAATAAGTCCCTCTTTATTTTTTAGAACAATTATTACATTTTTTATTTTAAGTGTCTTAGATAGTTATGTAATTAACCCGTTAGTATATGGTAAGAGTAATGCCATTCATCCAATAGTAGTTATTTTAGCAGTTTTTGCAGGTGGAATATTATTTGGGGTTATTGGAATTATTATTTCTTTACCAGTTGCTATTTTAATAATTAATACAATTGATTTTTTTAAAGAAGATATTAAGCAAATGATTGATGAAATGAAAGAAGAAAGTAGTAAAAAATAGTTTAGAAATAAACTATTTTAATTTTATTTAAAATTATTGAATTTTAATAAATTGTTAATTGATTTTTTACAATTATCTTTTATTTGTTAACCTATATTTAATATTAATTAATGTAGAGGTACAAAAACAAAATTTTTGTTCTTTGCATAATTATTTTAATTAGTATATGATGTTTGTGAGGTAATTAAATGTCATATATATTGAGAAATGAACAACTAAAAGAATTTACAAAAAAACATAAACTTGATTGTACTTCAATTATTATTAAGATCGATCACGAGTCAAG
>CAYPGI010000047.1:0-263 GCA_964410275.1 uncultured Muribaculaceae bacterium
GTATCTTAAAAAAAGTTGATGACTCTATCACCTTTGTTAACAACATTGGTTATACAACTAAAACAATTAATGATTTAAAAGAGTCTCCTAAGAAAGAAAAAAATGATAATTTAGGTGATCAATTAAATAATACTGTTAAATATATTCATCGTTTAGCTGAAAGTGAAAATATAAAGCGCAAAAAAATGTGGCTCGATATCATTCCTGGCTTTATTTATGTAAATGATTTAACAAGAATTGATGAGACTTTAACCAAAGGATTA
>CAYPGI010000047.1:273-1452 GCA_964410275.1 uncultured Muribaculaceae bacterium
TGATTTAAAAGTTAAATATAATTATAAACCTACTCAATACTATATTAATCCTGTAATTGGTGAATACGACAAACCAACTAAACAGGAACAAGGATTGTTAAATTTAGATATTACTAATGGCGGTAATACCCTTATTTATGGTCAAAGTGGTAGTGGCAAGGAAATGTTATTATCAACCATTATATGGTCAACCATTGCTGAACATACACCGCAAGAAGTTAATTTTTATGTAATTGACTGTGGTGCTGAAACATTAAAAGTATTCAGTTCAATTCCACATGTTGGTGAAGTTGCAACCGTTGATGAACAAGAAAAGATTGTTAATATCTTTAAAATGATTGATGAAGAATTAGTAAAAAGAAGAGATCTATTTGCTGATTATGCTGGAAGTTATATTAATTATTGCGAAAACAGTGGATCTAAACTACCTCTAATAATTGTTGTTATAAATAATTATGATATCTTCTCAGAAGCAATGGGGAGATTATCAGAAGCTGTTCAATCAATTTATCGTGATTGTATGAAATTTGGAATTAATTTTATTATAACTACTGCTGCTGCTGGAGCTGTAAGAAGCCGTATGGCACAAAATTTCAACAATAAGATTGCTCTTCAAATGCCAAATGATGACGATTATCGAAGTGTTATTCCAGGTACACCTAGAGGATTAATACCAACCAAATTTGTTGGACGTGGTATTATTGATAAAGATGATGAGAAATTTGAATTTCAAACTGCTTATATTTACGAACCAAGTCAAATCAATAATGCTATTAAAAAAGCAGCTGAAATATTAAATAAATCTTATACTGTAAGAGCTAAAAAAATCGTTGTTATACCTAGTGTAATTACTTTAGATTTAGTCATTAACGAAGTAGATAGTCTCGAAAATATTCCTGTTGGTTATAATGTTGAAACAAAAGAAATTCACAAACATAATTTTCTTGAAAATAATATCAATATGATTCTTGGTAATGAAATGCATGATATGATCGAGTTTGTCTATGCTATAACTAAAGAAATTAAGAAAGTTACAAATGTTATGGTTGTTGATTTCACTAATATGTTTAACACAACTATTGAGGGAGTTCCAATCTACAAAAATGAGTTTGATAAAATTTTAAGCGCTATTAATAATCAAGTTATGAATGATGCAACTAGTACTAGTAAAACAGTTTA
>CAYPGI010000047.1:1552-7439 GCA_964410275.1 uncultured Muribaculaceae bacterium
GAATTAATTGTTCCAGAAATAGAAGAAACATATAATTTATATATTCCTGTTAATAAAAAAATAGGTAATATTATTATTCTAATAACAAGAGCAATATTCGATATTAGTAGTGGAACATATAGCCTCAATAACAATTGTTCCTTATATAACCGCGAAAACGGAAAGAAATATGAACCTAACGATTTAGTTAGATTAACTGATATTAGAAATGGCTCAAGTTTAATCTTAATGTAAAAACAGACTGTAAAGTCTGTTTCTTTTTGTTGCACTAAAAGGCGAAATGATAGTATAATTTAAATATAAAGTGAGGATGTCAATATGAGTGATTTTAATGTCTACAAAAGTTTTTTTAAAAACTTTGGCAAATTTAAACTATCCAAAAAAATGGTAAGAACAGTAGGAGCTATTACATTAATAGTTACTATTGGTACTACTACCGTTGGTTGTAGTAGCATTAAAGAATATAATGACTTTAAAAAGAATTTTTATAGTGAAAGCTACACTACAACAAATGAAAATGGTAAACCAAATATTTCTCCGTCAAGTAGCACTCCGTCACCTAATACTAATCAACAAAGTATTACTCCAGCACCAAATAATAATCAAAATAATTTTTATAATCCTACCTATGGTGTAACAGATACTGATTTAAGTAACGTAATTGTTAAATTAGATAATAATTACTATAACGATTTTATGAATTATATTGATAGTATTAAAGTTACCTATCCTGATGAAGAGTTATATGAAATTGATAATGCTTTAAGTAAATATAATAATTTAAACTTCACTACTAGCAATCATACCGGAGATATCCTAAAAGGTTCCAAACTAGATGCTCAAGAATTAATGAATATTATTTTAAAAAATAATAAAGATTATATGGAAAGTGAAAAACAAAAAATAGGAGGTTCTCCTCTTTATAAAGAATTGAAACAAAAAGATTTACTTGAAATATGTAAAATTATTGCTGATACTGTCAATTATCATATTGATAAAGGATTAATCGATATCGATAAAGTCAGTTGTAACTTAGCACTATTAAAAATATTTAAAGATGCTGCTCCTGATATGGCATATGTAACTAAAGATAATTGTTTTATTATTAACCCTGATATGATTGATGTATTACAAATAATGAATCCAAGAATAGATGCTTATCGAAATACAATTGTTCATGAAGTGATGCATATCTTTCAAGATGCTTGTATTGATTTTCAAAATATCAACGATTTTGAAATGAACTATGGCCCAGGTTATTCGTGGACATCATTAAAAATGAATCCTTTAATGTATGACTGGTTTGTCGAAGCGGCCGCAGAGAAAAACGGCAATAATTACACTGGACAAGAACCAAGTACTTATCATCAAATGCTAGGTTATTTGGAAAGTATGAGCCTTGTTACTATTTTAGATGATAACACCAAAGTGAATCAAACAGAAAGAATAACATTTCAAAGTAAATTAGACCCTCTATTCCAACAATTTAATAGTGAAACAGAAGAACAAAAAAAAGAATTATTAAAAATGATGTTTGCAATTGATATCTTACAAACAGATACGCAAGATTTCGTTAAAGCATATGAAGAAAAATATAATGTAAAATTAAATGAAGAATCATTAAATACCTATAAACATACTATAAAAGGTAGTATTTGTACTACTTTAACTAAACAATTCTATGCAAATTTAGCTGAACAACTAAAAAGCAAAAGCATTAATATGCAAGACGTCTTTTTTCTAATTACTCTATATGAAAATGACTTATATAGTCATTTGAAATATACACAAGAAGAGAGATTTGGATACTCAGAAGAATTTCTTAAATTATATATCGAGATACAAGATCATTTCTTCAGTGTAATATCAAAAAGTAATGATTTTAATGCGTCAGATTTACTGGATAATTATAATAATTACGGGATGACTTTGATGATAAATGGCAATAAATATCCAAACTATAATCTCAATTGGTTACCTCAAGATAAGAAAAATTATATTTTATCAAGAGAAGAATATTTACACAACATAAGTTCTGGCAATATTCGTAGTAGTTACTCAATCATGTTAGGTAACGAATATAGCCAATCAAAAGTAAAGTAACTAATAAAATAATTGTTTATTATAAAAAGATATGTTATACTTTAAACATAGGATAGGTATATCCTCGAATACAGTTGAAGGTGGTGAATATTTTGGAAGGAGCTAATCTAAGAGGTATTAATGAAGAAGGAATTAAAAAATTAGTTTTAAATATCTATGATTATTCCGAACAAATTAACACTATACTTAATTCAATTGATGATTTAGTAACTGATGTTAAAGATCATTTTCAAATTGAAAGTAGCAATATTTTTTATACTAAATTCGCAGAAGTCAAAAATGATTTTGGGAATGTTAGAGATAACATTCTCAGTTATGCTGATGAAATATTGAAAGTAAATAGTAATTTTCAAGCAATTGATCAAGATTTACACAGTATAATGATGAAAGCTGCACAAACTGTAGATACCGATAAAAGATATATTGAACAAGACTAAGGAGGTGAATTCGTGGCAGACTTAAATATTAGTGATGTAACAATTGGGATGAGTTTTACAGGAACAGTTGAATACATTGACAGATTAAATATTGAAGCAATCGAAAAAACAAAAATCAAACTTGCTGAACTTGACGGTATAAGATCGGCATTAGAAAAAGGTTGGGTTGGACAAGCTGAAATAAACTTTATGGCTAATTTACAAAAATCAGTGACTGAAGTTCAAAGTACACTTGATATTCTTGACAAAACATTGCGTAGCCAATTCGCCCAAATTGCAGAAAACATGGTAGAGCAAGATAGGAATATGGTTCCATTAGAATAAAAATAAGGAGGAAAAAATTATGACATGGAAAACAGAAGTTCAAAAAGTTCTTTTTGATGCTTCTCAAGATGTTAAGTCAAGAGTAAGTATGCTTTCTTCATTTTTTGAATCACAATTAAACCATAACGCTGCTGAAATATATTCATTAATGAATGGTAGTAGTGTTGTTGGAATTAATGTGCATGAAATACCTAATATGCGTAGTGCAATTAGAATATATGTAGAAGATTTAGAAAGACACTTAGATGAAGTTGCTACTAATGCTGACACTTCACCAGCTTTTAGAGGTGAATATGCAGATGCTATTACAGCTTATGTAACAGCTATTACTAGAGCATGTAAGAGTGTTACTACTCAATTATTAGCATTCAGTGATCAATTAAAAGAAGTTAGTGATTCATACGAAGCTCAAGACCGTACATTATCTGAAAATATCAGACGTAGTGCTACTGGTGCTGAAGAACAATATCAAAGATATGAAGAAAAGTATTAATAATTTAAAAGGAATAATATATGTCTAGTTTGTTAAGTAGTTTAAAAGCGGAGCTAAGTAGATATTATAATCTAGATAGTAGTTTAAATACGGTAGTTAATAATTTAACTGATTGTATTGAAAAAATAGAACTAGCTAGTTCTAGAATGGCTTATTGTTATAATATCGATGAAGTCACAGCTGACCGAAACATTGTACCAAACAAAAAAGAAGCATTAATTGCAAAAAGAAGTGAACTTACCGGTACTGTATCCCCAGCTATAAGTAGTCAAATTTCTATAATAAAACAGAAAATACGCGCTGAAGAAGCGAGAATCGAAGCTGAACGTAGAAGAGCTGCTGCTGAGGCAAAAGCTGCTGCTGAAGCTAAAATTGCTTCAACTAAGAAAGTAAGTGCATTAAAATAATGGCTAATATTAATATAGATACAGTAAAAATGCGTGAGAATGGTAAAGATATTATGCGTTTGACAACTGAATTAAATGAATTACTTATCGGTTTGTATAAACGTATTGAATTGATGCCTACCACTACTTTTGAATGGACTGGGAATAGTGCTTTTGAATTTGTTCGAAAACTAAATGTTGAAAAAATAGAGTATTTTAGAATGAAGGATATTTTATATAAATATGGCAAAACCTTAATTGAAAGTGCTGAAGAAATTGAAAATAAGATTGATTCTTCAAAACAGGAGATTGATATATGACAAAAGTTTATTTCAATAACTCTGAAATACAAAAAACGGTTATGCCAAGTTTAATCGATACAATCAGCGCTCTTACTAAAACAGCAAACGCTGCTGGATCATTAAACATACCATCTTCATTTAGTAAAGCTACTATTTTAAACAACCTTCCTAGTTTTTTAAACAATATTCAAAAAGAATTGGTTAATGTAAAAGAATGGTTAATAACTAGCAATAGACAGTATGAAGAAGCTATAACAAATATCGAAACAATTGTAAATGGTATAGACACTATTGTTATTGATAAAAGAAATAAAATTGTTAATAATGTAAAAAGTTCTATTTAGGACTTTTTTTATTTGCTTTTATTCTTCATTTGTTATATACTTATTTTATAAAAGAATAAAGGAGTATGGTAATAATGAAAAAAGAGTATTTACCTATAGGAAGTGTTTGTACATTACATAAAAATAACATGAAAGTGATGGTTATTGGTTATCTTTCGATTGATTATACCAACAATATAAAGATGTTCACATATAGTGCTGTTCCATATCCTGTTGGTACAACTGCAAATTCAACTAGGTATTCCTTTAATGATGAAGATGTAAAAACAATAGACTTTGTTGGTTTTAAAGATGAAAGTTATAATAAATTAAATGAACAATTATTAAAAGTTAAAACTGATGAAATTATTACTGAAGTAGATCAAAATGAAGAATTACAAAAAGCTTTAAAGTTTCAATTTGATGAAAATGGTTTTGTTGTAAGTGAAGGAAACCGCATCAATATAGATAATGCCCCTGTAAGTAATCCTTTTAATGATTATAAACAAACATCAGAAACACAGAAGGAAGAACCTATTGATGTCAATAATTGGCCAATATTTAATGGATTTCAATTCGATGAAAACGGCACTGTTGTAAAAGAAATTAAGAATGAAGAACAATCTAAAAATTATGAATTTGATGATGCAGGTATTGTTGTTGGTACTAAAGAACCAAAATCTAAAGCTACATCACAATTTCAATTTGATGAAGATGGTTTTGTAATCGATTCAAATACACCAACAGCAAGCGAAAGTCCTGTGGAAAAACCTTCTAACAGCGATTACCAATTCGATGAAAATGGCTTTGTAATTGATCTAAATACACCAACAACAAGCGAAAGTCCTGTGGAAACACTATCAGTGGATAATATTGATAACACTTATAGATTTGATGAAAGCGGAACTGTTATTGATGTTCACGATAAGAATACTGAAAAACAAGGCTATATATTTGATGAAAATGGTTTTGTTGTAAAAGCTGACTAAAAAATTAATCAATAAAAAAATCAGATAATTATCTGATTTTTATTTTACCTTTAAAAGTTTTAATTATTTGACTAGATTCTTCATAACTTTCATCTATAAAATTTAACCTAAAATTTTTAACTCCTGATTTAACTAAAAAATTTATATCTTCAATCAAATTACGCTTTTTATAATCATAAATACTCATTATACAATTATCAAAAGTCAAAAGGTAGTCATTATTAAATCTATCCCTTAAATAATACTTCATTTTATTTCGGCATATTCTACATGAATCATTATCTTTATCAAAATATGTGTACAATGGACAATATTCGGTTATCATCGCTTCTATTCTTCCATATACTATTACTTCTAAATTTGGTCTATGTTTATATAATTTATAATAATTATTAATTATATTACTAATATCATCTTTATCCATTTCGTAAGATAAAGTCACTGTATTTGCACCTAATAGATGTAGTAATGCTACTGAATAAGAATTAAGTATATTTAATGAATAATCAGTTATTGTACTTTTAGAAACT
>CAYPGI010000048.1:0-1849 GCA_964410275.1 uncultured Muribaculaceae bacterium
TAACATTTAATGCGAATGGAAATGTAATCGCACGTATATATGACGGAACAAACTACAAAACAGCAAGTACATATACAGTTACACAAATAGATACAACCGCGCCTACAATAGCGTTTGGAACTAATGGGAAGGCAACTTATGCCAAAACAAGAAGTACAACAGTAACGGTAAGTGATGAGAGTGGTGTTAATTCAAGCAGTTTAGAATATCAATGGACAACAAGTACAACAGCACCAACTGAAGCATCATTTGTATCTTCATTTACTAACGGAGGAACAATAAGTACTCCAAGTAGTGTAACAGGGGGATACTATTTATGGATATTGGCAAAAGATACAGTAGGTAGAACAACAATAACAAGAAGTAACGTTTTTAACTTAGATAATACAGTTCCGGTAATTACAATGAGCGGAACAAGTCCGGTTAATATCGTTGTAGGAAGTACCTATTCAGATGCAGGAGCCACAGCTACAGATGGGCATAGTGGGATAAACGGAAGTGTATCAGCAACTGGAACAATAAATACAAATGTAGTGGGCTCCTATACGATAACTTATAATGTAAGTGATAAAGCTGGTAACCAAGCATCAGCAGTGACGAGAACAGTTAATGTTAACGCATATTACCAATATCACTCACGCACTATTAGTGTGTCTAGTTCTTGTGATACTTGTTCAAATTGTGATACTTGTTCAAGTTGTAGCACTTGTTATGAATCTTGTTCTCATACAGATTACGCAGATCCAACAGGATGGTGTGGTACATACTACTGTTGCCCAAGTGGTTATAGTGAAACTTCCACAGGGGTATGCTCTAGAACTACTTATACTGATTGTAATCCATATTCTTGTAATTGCAGCACGTATTCTTGTAATTGTTCTTATTATTCTTGTAATTGTAGCGACACAACAAGTTATGGTAGCTGGACAGCTTGGACAACTACAGTATTAACACCATCATCAACATTACAAGTTCAAAGAAGAACGTGCAAAAATGCTGATTGTTCTATATCGGATTCATTAGTTAATTTACCGTGAGTGGATAGTAATTAGATGAATAACATAGTTTTATAGATACTTATGAAGGGATGGTGAAAATCATCCTTTTTTAATGTTTTTAATTAAGTTACTTATTGTTATTAATGTATTTAACTTAATTTTTCTATATGTTTTTAGAGTCGATACTATTAGATACGAAAGATACATAATAAGCGTATTTTAAGTTGAAAAAAATCGTTTTTTACTGTTTTTACATAATCTTTAAATAATATAACTTGACTAATATTAATTTTAAATATATACTTTATATATACATATATTATTGGTTTGGAACAGTATTTATATATAAATCGTTAGAGAAAATGTGATTGGTGAAAACATTGTTTTATGTATATTGAAGATACTAAACTATAGTAAACGTTATTCGCGTTAAGAATTTGAGCGTATAGCTAGTCTATAAAATAAGGTGGTACCGCGGATTTTTCGCCCTTATATTAGACTTTTTTTCATATCTAGGAGGTAATTATGGACAATAGGAGAACTAAACGGCATTAAAATAAATATTGTATAAAAAAGAAGGAGGAGAAAGAATGATACAAAAACCAAAAGGAACTTATGATGTATATGGAAGTAAAGGAAAAAATATTTTATATATTGAAAAAATATTAAATGCTCTAATGGATAAATATAATTATGAGTATTTTAGAACGCCTATTTTTGAGGCAAGTGAATTATTTCATAGAGGTGTAGGCGAAACAACAGACATTGTTTCTAAAGAAACATATGACTTTAAAGATCGTGGAGATCGTATGATGACTTTAAGACCAGAAGGAACTGCTGGTGTTGTAAGA
>CAYPGI010000048.1:1866-7340 GCA_964410275.1 uncultured Muribaculaceae bacterium
TGCAGTATTCCCGTTAAAAACTTGGTATTATGGTCCAATGTTTAGATATGAAAGACCACAATCAGGGAGATTTAGAGAGTTTTATCAATTTGGAATTGAAGTTTTCGGTACTAATGATCCTATTATGGATGCAGAAGTTATCAGTATTGCGGTTAATTTTTATAAGCTATTAGGATTAAAAGGAATAAAAGTAAACATTAATTCTTTAGGAGATAATGAATCAAGAGATAATTATCGTAATGCTTTATTAGATTATTTAAAACCATATATCAATGATCTATGTGAAGATTGTAGAGATCGTTATTTAAAAAATCCATTAAGAATTTTAGATTGTAAAGTGGATGCAGATACAGATATATTAAAAAATATTCCAAAAACAATTGATTATTTAAATGAAGAATCTAAAAATCACTTCTTAAAAGTTCAAAAATATTTAAAAGAATTAGAAATAGAGTTTGAAGTTAATCCTAGTATTGTTAGAGGATTAGATTATTATACTCACACGGTATTTGAAGTAGAAGCTAGTGTCGAAGGTTTTGGAAGCCAAAATGTTTTATGTGGTGGTGGAAGATATAATAACTTGATTGAAACAATGGATGGTCCATCTACACCAGGAGTTGGTTTTGCTTTAGGAATGGAAAGATTACTAACAGCTTTAGAATTTGAAAATATTGATTTAGGTTATGATAAAGGAATTGATTTATTTGTTATTCCAATGAGCGAAAACGAAAAAGCATTTGCCTTTAAGTTGGTACAAAACCTACGTTTAAATGGCTTTACTGTTGATATGGATTATATGAATCGTAATTTAAAGGGAAACTTTAAACAAGCTGATCGTTTAAATAGTAAATACGTAGTTATAATAGGTGAAGAAGAAGTAAATAGTAAACTATTAACTATTAAAAACAATACTACCAAGGAAGAATATAAAGTAGATATTGATAATATTATTAATTTTATGGATGAAATAATGGGTGAAGAAAATGAGTAAAATCATTACGTTAAAAGAAATTTTAGATGATATTAAAAAATATGAAAATAGAGAAGTTATAGTAAGTGGTTGGGTAAAAAATCATCGCAAACAAAAGAATGTTGCTTTTATTGATTTTTATGATGGAAGTGTTTTTGATAGTGTTCAAATTGTATATAACGAAACAAATGAAAACTTTGAAGAATTAAATAAAATTCATATTGGTTCTTGTATAGAAGTTGAAGGAAAATTAATAGAATCTTTAGGTAGTGGACAAGAAATTGAAATAGAAGCTACTGATATTAAATTATTAGGTGATTGTCCAGAAGATTATCCGATTCAACCACAAAGATATACTAGAGAGTATTTAAGGGAACAAGCTTATCTTAGACCTCGTACTAATTTATTTGGTGCGATGTTTAGAATTAGAAATGTCGCTACTATGGCTATTCACACTTATTTTCAAAAAAATGATTATATATATGTACATACACCTTTAATTACATCTAACGATGGTGAAGGTGCAGGTGAAATGTTTAGAGTAACAACAATGAACTTAAATAACATTCCATTAGATGATAATAAAGAAATAGATTATAAAGAAGACTTCTTTTCAAAAAAAGTTGGTCTTACTGTGACTGGTCAATTACAAGGGGAAGCTTTTGCACTTGCTTATCGTAAAATATATACTTTTGGTCCAACATTTAGAGCAGAAAAATCAAATACTAAAATTCATGCTGCTGAATTTTGGATGATTGAACCAGAAATTGCTTTTTGTGACCTAAATGATTTAATGGAAATTCAAGAAGACTTTCTAAAATATGTAATTAAATATGTATTAGAAAATGCTCGCAAGGAAATGGAATTTTTAGATAAGTTTGTTGAAAAAGGTTTAATTGACCGTTTAGAATCAATGGTTAAAGAAGAATTTAATAAAGTAACATACGAAAAAGCTATTGAAATATTAAAGAGTTCTGGAGCTCCATTTGAAAATATGCCAGTACTTGGTGAAGATATTGCTAAAGAACACGAAAAATATTTAACTGAAGTACATTTTAAAACCCCAGTGTTCGTTACTAATTGGCCGAAAGATATAAAAGCCTTTTATATGAAGTTAGATGAAAATAATAAAACAGTTGCGGCAGTTGATTTATTAGTTGCTAAAGCTGGTGAATTAATGGGGGGAAGTCAAAGAGAAGAAGATTACAATAAATTAGTTAAAAGAATGGATGAATTAAATGTTAAACAAGAAGGCTTAGAATGGTATCTTAATTTAAGAAAATATGGTAGTTGCGTTCATTCAGGATTTGGTTTAGGTTTTGAAAGATTATTGATATTCTTAACAGGTGTTGATAATATTAGAGATGTTATTCCTTTTCCAAGAACTTATGGTAATTGTGAATTTTAGGAGGAAGTATGAAGAAAATATTTAATACTACGTTAAATATAAATAGCGTTGGAGAACATGTTAATTTAAAAGGATGGGTTCAAAAAAAGAGAGACTTAGGTGGGCTTATCTTTATTGATTTAAGAGATAGAAGTGGAATTATCCAATTAGTTATTAGACCAGAAGATAAAGATTATGTTCTAGCTGGAAATTTAAGAAATGAATATGTTATTGAAGTAGATGGTATTGTTAGAGAAAGAGAAGGCAAAAATAGTAATCTTGAAACTGGTGATATTGAAATAGAGGTAACTAATTTAGTTGTTTTAAATGAATCTACTGAAATACCTTTTGAAATAGGTGAAGAAACAAATGCTTTAGAAGATACTAAATTAAAATATCGCTATTTAGATTTAAGAAGAAAGAGTTTAAAAAACAACATTATTGAAAGACATAAAATAACAGCGTCTGTTAGAGAGTATTTAAACAGTATCAATTTTATTGAAATAGAAACACCAATTCTTTGTAAATCTACTCCTGAAGGAGCAAGGGATTATTTAGTACCATCAAGAGTAAATAAAGGAACTTTTTATGCTTTACCACAGTCTCCACAAATATTCAAACAATTATTGATGGTATCAGGCTTTGAAAGATATTATCAAATTGCTAGATGTTTTAGGGATGAGGATCTTAGGGCTGACCGTCAACCTGAATTTACTCAAATTGATATTGAAATGAGTTTTATAGAAGAAAAAGATATTCAAAATATGTTAGAAGGCATGATGGTTAAAGTATTTAAAGATATTAAGAATATTGATATTGAAGTACCTTTTAATCGAATGACTTATGATAATGCCATTAAATTATATGGTAGTGATAAACCAGATACTAGATTTGATATGTTGATTAATGATATTACTGGAGTATTCATTAATACTGAGTTTTCATTATTTAGAAATGTTATTGATAATAAGGGTGTTATTAACTGTTTAGTAGTTAAGAATGCCGCAGATAAGTGTTCTAGAAAAGATATTGATGCTTTAAATGAATATGTTAAAACATATCGTGCTAATAATTTGTTTTGGTTAAAATACGATAAAGAATTTACTGGAAGTATTACGAAGAATGTTACTGAAAGGGAACTTGAAGAAATCAAAAATAGTCTTAATATTGAAGACAATGACTTAATTTTAATTGTTGCGGATAATTATAAAACAACTAAAACAAGTTTAGGTAATTTAAGATTAAAACTAGGGTCTAATCTGAACTTAATTGATGAAAATAAATATAACTTTTTATGGATAGTAGATTTTCCTTTATTTGAATATAGTGAAGAAGATGAAAGGTATTATGCTTGTCATCATCCATTTACTTCACCTAAGGATGAAGACGTTGATAAAATGTTGTCAGATCCAGGTAAGTGTTATGCCAAAGCATACGATATTATTTTAAATGGTTATGAACTAGGTGGAGGAAGTATTCGTATTCATAATAGAAATACTCAAAGTAAAATGTTTACTGCTTTAGGATTAAGTGAAGAAGAAGCAAAAGAAAAATTTGGATTCTTACTTGAAGCATTTAAATATGGAACACCACCTCATGGTGGAATAGCTTTAGGACTTGAAAGATTAGTAATGTTATTATGTAATACAGATAATATTAAAGATGTTGTAGCATTTCCTAAAACAGCTAGTGCTTCATGTTTAATGACAGAAGCTCCAAATAATGTTTCAATAAAACAATTAGATGAATTAGGAATAGCATTAAAAAAGACTTATTAAGTCTTTTTTTGTTATTTATATAAGGTATTTAATGCTTCTCCAATAGTACTAAAAGCAATTTCGGCAAATTCTACCGATGATAAGGTATCAAATGTATCGTCATCATATAAAGCATTAGCGTATTCTTGATCAGTTATTTTTATATTGTATACTTCTGCTAATACATAATAGTAACTAACAAAATTAACATAATCAACAGGACGATATTTTAATAGAGTGAAATCTTTAAGAAACGTTTTACTACCATATATTTTCTTCATTAGTTCTTTTTGCTTATGAGTATATATTTCTGTTGTCATAATATAGGTAGTTAGAAAGATTAATACTGGGTTAAAATAAATAAGTATTAAAATCGAAGGATTTTTTACAAAGAATAATGACGGCATAACAGGTATTAATAAAACAGCAACAACATATATCAATAAAAATATACCAAATAGTCCTTTAAGACTAAATTTAGTGTTTCCTAATACTCTACTAATAATAAGTATAAGCATAGTATATAAAATTCCGCTAATTATATATTTAAAGTCTGGAAATATTATAAAGTAATAAGTTAAACATAAGAAGGAAGCAATTAAATAATTATTTTCTCTATTAATAAATCCATAAGAATATTTTATTTCATGTCTTAAAGAACTATATATTTCATCAATAAGCTTTTGTAAATTAAAATCAGCCTTTATTTGTTCGTTTAATGTACTAAGTAAAATTGTTTTTTCTTTGCGATTATCATTACTAATAATAAAAGTATTAATATACTTTATGACCATCTTTTCATAATCTTTTAAGTTATACGAATCTAGATTATAGAAGTCATCTTTTTGCCATTTTAACTGATAATCAATTTCATCTTTAACTCTGAAACGTTCAAACTTATAATAACCACTACGAATCAAGTTTAATAATATAAACCAAAATGCTTTATTATTAAATTCACCATCACTATAGTATTGAAGAATAGCGGGGTGAAGGTTATCAGTAATTTCTCGAAAATAATTAATGTTTTTAAATTGTTTGCGTATTGATGTAATTATAAGATAAATAATTAAAAATATTATACTAATTAAAATAATTTGATAAATATTGATTTAATTAGGTTCAATAGGGAAAACAACCATCTAAACACATCCGTTCTATTATGTTAATTATACCATAAAAAAACTTACAAGTTGTAAGTTTCTAAAATATTATATATTTATTTAAGTCATATATTACACCATTTATCTTGATATAGATATAATATTTACCACTTAAGCCCTCTTTATTGATAAATTTTGTTAATGGTATTCCATTGTTTTGTTCTTCTTCACAATAGGTGTCAACACATAATGAAGTA
>CAYPGI010000049.1:0-7261 GCA_964410275.1 uncultured Muribaculaceae bacterium
ACAATAAAATATTTACCATTATCTTCACCAACATCATACATTTCTACAATATTAGGATGAGATAAAGAAGATGCGGAAATGGCTTCTCTTTGAAATTTTCTTACAAACTTTTCATCGTCCGCTAAATCTCCTCTTAATATTTTAACAGCCACATTACGATCTAAAATAGTATCATGTGCTAAATAAACATTAGCCATTCCACCTTCGCCAATTGTCCTAATAATTTGATAACGTTCATTTATCTTCTGTCCTTTAATTATCATTTTTATCACTCCTATTTAAATATGCAATAGAAATATTATCAGTTCCACCACGATTATTACTCTTATATATTAATTTTTGAACTTTTTCATCTATCTTTAAACCTTCATTTAAGACTTTCGTAATTTGCTCATCTGATAACATATTTGTCAAACCATCACTGCATAACAAAATTCCTTCAATATCAGTTTCGACATCAAATACATCCATTTCAACTTTAGTATTAGCTCCTAAAGCTCTCATTAAAACATTTTTACGAGGATGATTTTTAGCTTCTTCAGCTGTTAGTTTACCTGATTTAACAAGTAATTCAACTAACGTATGGTCTGTAGTAATTTTATGTAATTTACTGTCTTTTATAACATAACCAGAACTATCTCCAATATTTCCAATTAATAAAAACTCTTTTGTCAATAAAGCCATAACTAATGTTGTACCCATCCCAGCACTTTCAATGTTTTCATTAGTATATTTATATATTTGAAGATTAGCTTCACTAACGATATCTTTCATCCAATTAATAGCATCTTCTTTATTACCAATGCTTCCCATTTCAACAAAGCGATGTCCTATGTATGAAATAGCAATACTCGATGCAATCTCTCCACCACGGTGTCCACCCATTCCGTCCGCTACCGCAAGTAAATATTCATTGTTTTTATTAACTACTATTGTCACACTATCTTCATTATGAGATCTAACTTTACCTTGATCAGTTAAATAAGCATACTCCATTATTGTTCCTCCTCATAGTTTGATCTTAGTTGACCACAAGCGGCACTAACACTAGAACCAAATTCTTTTCTAATTGTTACATTAATTTTATTTTTCTTTAATACATCATAAAATTTTAAAATAGCATTTTGGTCACTTTTAGTTAGATTAATATAACTTGTTTCATTATAAGGAATTAAATTGACATAACAATTTATTCCCTTTAATAATCTACTTAATTCTATGGCATTTTCTTCACTATCATTTATATTTTTTAACATAATATATTCAAAAGTAACTCTTCGATTAGTTACTTCAATATATTTTTTTATTGTTTTCATCAATGATTCAATATTATAGACTTTATTAATAGCCATTATACTATCTCTTATCTTATTATTAGGAGCATGTAAACTTATAGCTAAATTAACTTGTTTGCCTAAATACATAAATTCTTCTATTTTAGGTATAATTCCACATGTTGAAATAGTAATGTGCCTAGAACCTAATTCTATACCTTTAGGATTATTTATGATATCAATAAAGTTAATAACATTGTCATAATTATCAAAAGGTTCTCCTATCCCCATTAACACCAAATGGGTAATTTTTTTATTAATATAAGATTCTACCAATAAAATCTGCGAAACCATTTCATAAGTTTCTAGATTTCTCACTTTTTTTAAGCGTCCACTTTCACAAAAAGAACAACCCATATTACATCCAACTTGAGTTGATATGCATAGGCTTATTCCATAATCATGATACATAAGAACAGCTTCTATTTTATTTTCATCTTTTAATTCAAATAAAAACTTTTTTACATCTTGTCCTTCTTCAACTTTTATTACTTTTAAAGAAGTTATATCAAAATTATTTTCTAAATAATTAATTAAATCTTTTTTTAAATTAGTCATCTCATTAAAGTTATTAACCCTTTTTTTATATAACCAATCATATATTTGATTAGCATTATATTTTTTAAAATTAGATTCAACTAAAACATTTTCCAATTTATCTAAAGAATAATTATAAATGTTTTCCATAGTTCCACCCTATCATCATTATATCAAAATAACAAAAAAAATAATAGATTAATCTATTATTTTGTTATTTAATAATAACTTTTCAATATCTTTCCAACTATTTACTCTTATTACTCCAAATTTCTCTAATTCTTCTTTAGTATATTTATCATTATGATATGAAGTAAATAATAGTTTCATTTTTGCATTACCTTTTAAGTTTTTTAACAAGTCATCTATTTTAATATCACAATCAATTATCTGTTTACTAGATGTAAATACAAAATGAGTAGGATCAATAAATGGTAATGTTTTAATCAACCATTCATGTTTTCTCGGAACTAAGATTCCTGATCTTTCATGTTCATTTTTTAATAAAAAAGAACTTACAATAAAAATTTCATATTCATGAGATAATTTTTCAATAACCTCTACAGCATCTTCTTTTACTTCAGAATAATCATATACATTGTTTTCAAAAAAATAATCATGAAAACCATCTAATTTATCTTTAGCAATATTATCTTGAATATAATAACTATCTATATCTTCTAATATTAAATCATCTTCTAAGAATTCATTAGCAAGTTTAAAAATTCCATCAGTACATATTGTATCATCTATGTCGATCATTATTTTTTTCATAAATTTAAAAACCTATTACTAAACAAACCAACATAAAAACAAATCCTAGTAGTGCTGTTAATCTAGTAATAAAAAGTTCCCCGCCTCTTTCTTTTCGATTGGCAAACAAACTATCATTACCACCTGAGATTATGCTAGAAGCATCTTCTGCTTTACCAGCTTGTAAAAGGACAATAGCAATTAATAATATTGAAATTATAATTAAAAATACTTGCATTATTTCCCTCCTTAACTACATAATAATTTATCATATCTAACATTAAAAAGCAACTATTTTAAAGGATTAATAACAAAAGTAGTGTAATTGTCTAAACACATATTTTCAATTACATATTCTACTTCTTCTAATGAAGACTCCTCTAACTCTTTAATTCTATCAGTAATAACTCTATTATATCTTATGACATCACTCGCTATTACGCTATTTATTCTATAAATACTATCACTACCTAAAATATTGTTACTTATCATAACTTTTTTATAGCGATTAAATTCATCTTCAGTAATTGAAACATCTTTTAAGGTTTCAATTATTTTTTTAATTAATGTTTTTTCATCTTTTGTATCAGCTACTACTGTTACTAAAAGATGCTTATCAACATGAGAAAAGTGAATTCCCATATAGTCTGCGATTACTTCATTAGTTCTTAATTCTTCACTTAAAAGCGAAGTAACACCTAGTTTTAAATTAAAAATATAGTCAATATATGAGCATATCTTCTTAACGGATAAATCTTTCATATTATCAATATTTATTTTAAAAGCTACAGCTGCTTTTGTAATAGCGACATTCATTTCAATTGTTTCACTTTTTTTATTAACTTTATCTGGTTCATTGTAACTTTTAATTTTTATTGTAGATAATTCAGGTACATTTCTCTTATTTTGATTTTTCTTAATTACTTCTAGAGTTTGTTCTGGATCAACATTACCTGTTACTACTACAAACATATTTGATGGATGATAAAAAGTATTATAACACTTATATAAATCATCTTTAGTAATTGATCTAACACTTTTAATTGTTCCTATAATTGGGAATCTAACAGGATGTTTACTAAAAGTATTATAAAATATTTTTTCGTATAATTTACTATATGGACGATCATTTCCCATTTTTATTTCTTGTTCAATTATACCTTGTTCTTTATTAACATTTTCATCAGTAAAATATGGTTTTTGAACAAAATCCATTAAAAAATCTAAATTTTCTTCAAAAAAGTCTGGTCCTGAAAATAAATAGGTCGTCTTAACATTAGAAGTATTAGCGTTGACATCAGCGCCTCTTTCACCAAAGAAGTCAAAGACATCAAGTCCATCTTCTTGTTCAAAAACTTTATGTTCTAAGAAGTGAGCAATGCCTTCTGGTACTTTAATCATTTTCTTTTCATTAACTGGTATAAATTCATTATGAATAGAACCATATTTAGTCGAATAAGTAACATATATATTATTTACATTTTTTTTAGGAACAATATATACTTCTAAACCATTATCTAGTTTTTCATAATATAGTTCTAAATCTAACTTATATAGAGGTATTTTATTCATCTGCTTTACCTCCTTCTAAGAAGAAAATAGTATCTAAATGAACCTTTTTAGCTACATTAATAACCATTTGACGATTAACTCTATTGATATTTTTCTTTCTTTCATCAATTAAATCATATCCTAAGTATTGATTAGTCACAAATAAATTCATAATTGAATTTGGAGAATCCTCTAATTGTTTGAAAGATGCTAAATAAGTAGTCTTAGCTTTTTCAATATCACTTTCATTAAATTCTCCCTTTTCCATTTTTCTTATTTCTTCTTTTATTATTCTAATTGCCTTATTATACTTATCAGCATTAATCCCAGCTGAAATAGTCATAGTGTTGATAATCGAAGAAAAGGAAGAGCCAATAGAATAACATAATGAATTTTTTTCACGAACACTTTTAAATAATTTAGAATCAGCTCCGCCACCTAAAATATATGAATAGACACTAGAAACATATTGCCTTTCAAACGGTGTAAGTGGTTCAGATTTAAAACCCATACATAGGTAACTTTGACTTGTATCTTTCTTTTCCTTTACTTTTTTTACTCTATTATTAATTTTTTTATGATTATAAAAATGTTCTTTAGAGGGCTTTTTAGCTGTCTTAATATTAAAGTTATCAATGATTATGTTTTTTATATTATCTTCATCAATATCTCCAATAACAAAAATATCAATTAAGTCACTCTTTAAAACATTTTGATAATATTCATATAAGTTTTTCTCATTTATTTTATTTAAATCTTCTATATATCCTACTCCACGATAAGATAACTTTTCCTTTTTACCCATTACTTCAAACATTCTAGCATTAGTATATTGACTATTATTATCATCATATAAAGTAATATCATCTTTTAAAATATTATAAGCTTTTTTAAAACTTTCTATTTCGAACTTGCCATCAATAACGTTTGGTTTTAATAATATATCAAAGAAAAATTGTAGTGATTTTTCATTCATACCTTTTTCAGTATATTTTTCGTGCAAAAAACTACAATTATAACTCATAATTGCGTATTCTCCCGAAGTAAAAGTTCCACTACTATATCCTAAATTATATAGTTCTTCCGTTTCAATTTCTAATAATCTTCTTGTTGGAAAATCCTTAGTAGATTCTAATAAAACATTTACAAGGATATTACGAAAAGTAATATCTTCCTTATTAAATAATTTTTTAAAATTTATTTTAACACTAACTGTTTTAAACTTATCTGTTTTAATTAGATGAATATTATAAGCAGGTGTTTCATACTTTCTATATTTCATTTAAACCTCCTGTTAGATTGATTCTAAAGCTAATTCGATCATCTTAGTAAAAGATATTTGTCTTTCTTCACTAGTTGTCTCTTCTTTTGTTACTAAATTATCTGATACTGTTAAAAGACAAGCAGCTTTTTTATTTAAGATATTTGCATTATGAAATAAAGCATATGATTCCATTTCAACTGCGATACAATTATATTTTTCATACAATTCTTTAAAATTATCGTTTTCTTTATAGAAAACATCACTAGAATGAATTGTTCCTTCAATAATATCAATACTTTTTTCTTTAGCTTTTAATCTAATCTTTGTGTTTGTTTCTTCATTAGACTTTAAAATTTTATCTCCGCATCCACTTTGATTATATGCATAACTTGATTCAGAGAATGACGATAATGTTAAAACAACATCATATAGATTTAATTTATCAGTATAAGCACCACAAGATCCCACTCTAATAATAGTATCCACATCATAAAATTTATATAATTCATATGAATATATACCAATACTAGGCATTCCCATACCAGATGCCATAACAGTAACCCTTTTACCATTATAAGTTCCAGTATATCCTAACATTCCTCTTACATTATTAACTAATGTATAATCTTTTAAATAGGTTTCCGTAATAAACTTTGCACGAAGTGGATCTCCAGGCATAATAACTGTACTTGCTATTTCTTCTTTTTTAGCTTCTATATGTGCTGTCATAATTACCTCCTATATTTAGTATACCATATTTTAGCATTTTAACCCTTTGTTTTACTTTGAATTATTTCAATAAGTTTTTTAAAGTTTTGTTCACCTTTCAAATGTTTTTTTGTAAAGAAGAATGCTTCATTATAATTAATATATAACATTATATATTCTTCATTTATTTTTATTTTCTTTAGTTCATTCCAAAGTACTTTTTTTTCATATTGTTCATTTTTTTCATATATACCATTATCATCGACAATGACTTTGTACTTCCCATATAATCGTAACATTTTATTGTCATTTTTCTTTACATTAATAATTGTAAAGACTTTGTTGTAAATACGAAAAAATAGTAATATGATAAAAATATATACTACAAAAAGAAAACCTATTCCAAATGGATTATCAATCAATAATTTGTACATGACTGAACAATATATAATACTAGCTATAATGAAATATATTATATTATATTGCTTATTGCGTTCATATATAAACTTTTTATAATCTTCCCTTGTAAGCACATAATTAAAATGCATCATAAAACACACCTACTTTATTAATGGTTTTAAAAATTGTCCCGTATAACTTTCTTTGACATTGATTATTTCTTCAGGTGTTCCAGTAGCAATTATATTACCACCTCTATCTCCACCTTCTGGTCCTAAATCAATGATATAGTCCGCTACTTTTATAACATCTAAGTTATGTTCAATAACGATTACTGTATCTCCATTATCCACTATTTTTTGTAATATTACAAGTAGTTTTTTAATATCATCACTGTGTAAGCCAGTAGTCGGTTCATCTAATATAAATAAACTCTTACCTGTTGGCTTTTTTTGTAATTCTAGCTTCTCCACCACTCAAAGTTGGAGCACTTTGTCCAAGTTTTATATACGATAATCCTACATCCATTAATACTTGTAACTTATTTTTCACTTTAGGAATGTTCTCAAAAAATTCTACTGCTTCTTCAACGCGCATTTCAAGAACATCATATATATTTTTACCTTTATATTTTATTTGTAAAGTTTCTCGATTATATCTTGTTCCACCACAAACTTCACAAGGAACATAAACATCTGGCAAGAAATGCATTTCT
>CAYPGI010000050.1:0-6516 GCA_964410275.1 uncultured Muribaculaceae bacterium
ATCTACACACATTGCAGTATATGGCTTTTTAGAAATAATCATATTATAAGTTTTCTTTGAGAAGAGATTATCTAATATGATTTTAACTTCATTTTGTGGTTTAAAGGTACCTTTTATAACTAAACGATCAGTTTCCTCAAATACATCAATATTGTGTTTTTTAATTATTCCATTAGCTTTTTTATTTAGCAATACTAAATCATTTTTATTAGTAGGGGTTTTATCGAGATTACCTAAACGAGATCCTATTCCAGGTTGATATTCATTATTAGCATATAAACTTAACTTCTCAACATGATAGTAATTAGTTGGAAATTTAATTTCAAATATTACTTTATCATTTAATAATTCAACTGTGGTGGTACTTAAAATAGCATCTTTACTTTCAGTAGATGTATTAGAAATATATCCATCTACTTCATTGTGTCCACCAGAATGGATTAAATAGTGATTTTGTCCTAAATAATCAACATCGGATAAATCAGGAGAATAAAAGGTAGAACCCCTTGACTTACCATATGACCACAATTCTTCAATAGTCATATTATTAGTATTAAACTTGTATATAACACCGCGACTATAATTGTTTTCCGGTCTAACGTATTCTTCATATATCTTAGAACGATTATTACCATTATCAAAGACAAATAAGTTACCATTAGCTAAAATCATTGCGGCATGACTTGCCCAAGGCCATTCTAAATTGTTTGTAGGTTTAAAGAAATATTTTTGCATATCCTTATCCCAAGTAGTTGGGTCACCAACTAACCAATTAATTTTTAAGGTATCATAATTGATATTAACAATCACATCTTGGTGTCTACCAGATAGAGTAATAGAGTTAGTTTTATCATCATACCAAATAGATGTATTATGGAACCAATCATAATTTATAGCATATTGATTAAGTCCTTGATCAGTAGGTAATATTTTTTTTAGGTCGATTTCCTTTATTATTTTACCTGTTTTACGATCGATTTCAACTATATAATCTTCAACAGTATCATCTTTGAAATTGTTTGTCGATACTAATAGATTACCATTTTGCATTTCAAAAGCTTCGTGATGATATCCATCAGGTAAAGTATATTCAAAATATATTTTTCCTAATAAGTCAATTTCAACTAGACCGATTGAATAATAGGGTAGATTGATAGAACGATTACTACCTAATAAGAGATGTCCGTTATTTAATCTAGTAATATCCCAATTGAATGATTCAGTAAGATACCATCTTATATCACCATTGATATCATAAGCAACTGTATAACCATCTGTAGTATTAGTGAAAAAGTATAGTTCGTTATTTAAATTGTTTTTATCAGCTTTAGTATATTCAGGTAGAACAATGTCATTTGGTAAGGCTTCAGTCTTAATATTGATAGTATAATTTACTTCGTTAACTGTAATGATTACTTCATTATTAGTATCTGGATATAATCCATAGATAGGTAATATATGAACATTACTAGTCTTGAAAGTATTAGTATAAGTAGTATTTTTATCTTTGCCCTTAATTGTTACAATTGGATTAGTAAAATCATTAGTTTCAAATACAATTAAAGCAGTTAGGGGAGAAATTCCGTAAGGATTAATAATAACTTTAGGGTTTTCTACTGTATAATTAGTATCCTTTAAAAAATCTTCTTCAAGGGCAAGTTGTTTATCTAAAATGTATTCACTTTTACTAACTGGCTTAAATTTTTCAACGTTATTATAAATCAAAATTGATAGTACACAAGCTAAGACAACTAAAATAATAAATTTGTACTTTGTTTTCATATATCCTCCTATATTAATCTAATTTCATTTTCGGTAAAGAAAGGATGCTTTTTATTGATATGATCGTAGAATAAAATTCCTTCTAAATGATCTAATTCATGTTGAAAGGCAATTGATAATTCCTCTCTAGCACGAATTTGAATTGGTTTCATATTTTCGTCAAGTCCTTCAATAGTTACTCTAGCATATCTTGGAATATGGCCATCAACATCACGATTAACACTTAGACATCCTTCACCTGCATCAGCTGCGATCATCTCTTCAGAGTGACTAACAATTTTAGGATTAATAACCACATAATTATCGAATTTTCCTTCCTCATATTCATGAACTATTACAATAAGTCTTTTTAAGATACCGAGTTGTGGAAAAGCTAGTCCCATTCCTGGTCTTAAATCATACTTTTTTTCGTATTCTTCAATTTGACTATATGTAAGTTGATCAATCATATGTTGCACTAATTTTTTTTCTTCTTTAGTTAAAGGTTCAACGATTGGTTCACTTTTTTTTCTTAATATTTTATTTTTTTCGTCTAATATTTCTAATTTTTTAAACATAATAACCACCACCAACATTTTAACACATCTTATAGAAAAAAGGAAGATATCTTCCTTCTTTATTGAACCCAAGAACGGGCACCAATTATAATTACTAATAATATAAATAATACGAGAACTATAGCAGCGCCGTAGCCTGTGCCATAGCCAACTCCTGGAGCTCCGTATCCATATCCGCCTCCACAAGGGTTGCAACAAGGATTACCGTAACCTCCGCCGTAACCTCCATAATAATACATAACTTTCCCTCCTATCTAGTCATAATATAGTATTAAAAAATCAAAAAGTTGAATGTATAAAAAACCTATTTTAATTTTTTTAATATTTAATTTATCTATATTATGTGTTATTATATAATATGTAGGGTGATAAAATATGAAACAACATATTAAGCAAATTAAAAAAAATATAAAGGATTTGGATAAAGGGTTGCTTTTAGTTGTAGCAATCATGGTATTATATGGATTATTTAATATTTTGACAGCTTCTAGTCGTGAATCAGTTGTTAAATATAATAATAGTTTATATTATTATTTTGAACAACATGGATTTATGCTTATTGTTGCGTTTATTGGTAGCTTTATAATTGTTAACATACCTACAAAGTTATATCGATTATGGGGATTAGTTGGTTTAGTTATTATTATTGGAATGCTTACTTACACCAGTTTTTGGGGAGAATTAGTAAGAGGAAGTAGAAACTGGATGTTATTGTTTGGAAAACAAATCCAACCTAGTGAATTTGCAAAACCCATTTTAATCGTCTCATTAGCGGTCGTATTTGAAATATTTAATAAAAGATTGAAAAGTAGTGATAATGCCAAAAGACTTAGTGTTGTTTTTGGCGTTTGGGCAATTGGGATTATTATGGCTATGTTCATTTTTCTTCAAAAGGATTTTGGAACAATGTTTATTATTGTTTTTATCTTTGGTATTATGTTTTTAGGAAGTAATATTCAATTGAAAGATAAATTTAATTCAATTGCGATTATAATTGTTTTTACTATTATCGCATTTGGTGCTTTTTATTTAAAAAGTGGTTATATTTTAACTAGTGAACAAATTGATAGACTTGATGATTATATGCGTCCTTGTCAAAACTATGCTTCTGGAGGATATCAGATATGTAATGGTTTTATTGCTTTAAATGATGGTGGACTATATGGATTAGGTATTAGTAATAGTAAACAAAAGTATTCGTATATACCAGATCCACATACTGACTCGGTATTTGCCATTATCGGTGAAGAATTAGGAGTAATTAGAAGTAGTTTAATTTTCTTAGGATATATTTTTATTCTTTATCGTATTATTAAGATAGCCTCACAATCTGATACAATTAGAGGTAGATATATATGTATTGGAGTAGCAACTTATCTATTTATTCATATATTTGTTAATTTAGGAGGTATTTTAGCGGTCATCCCTTTTACAGGTGTTCCGTTACCATTCTTTAGTTATGGGGGAACTTTTATAATATCATTATTGTGTTCTATTGCGATGGTTCAAAGGGTACATATTGAAAACAAGAACAAAAAAATAAAAATTAAGTAAATAATCGAGAAATTAATCTCGATTTTTTTAAAGGAATAATAATTATTTAAAAGTATGATAATTTTAGGAGGTCATATGAAAAAAATAATTGTTGTGTCTATAATAATCGTTATCATTGTAGTTGGTTTATCTTTGAAAAAGGAACAGATAGAAGTAGTAAATAGTTTCATTAAAGTAGAAATCAAAGGTTCAGTAAATAAACCAGGAGTATATGAATTAAATAGTAATAGTAGAGTAGAAGATTTAATAAAGAAAAGTGGTGGATTAACTAGAGATAGCGATATTAGTATTATTAATTTAAGCAAGAAATTAGAAGATGAAATGGTAGTGATTATATATAATAAAGATGAAATAAGAGAAATGATTAGAGGTAATACTAGTATTAAATATATTGAAAGAGAATGTGTATGTCCGATATTAGAAAACGATGGATGTTTTAGTAATTATTTAACTAATAAAGACGAAATCGTTAATGATACTGGTAAAGTATCGCTTAATACTGCAACCATTGAAGAATTATTAACACTCCCAAATATAGGTGAATCTAAAGCTAAAGATATTATTTAATATCGTGAAGAACATGGCGGCTTTAATAATATTGAGGAAATAATGAATGTTAAAGGGATTGGTAAATCAACATTCGAAAAACTCAAAGATTATATTATTATTTAGTATTATTGTAAGTATATATGCTTTTTATATTGTAAACAATAATGTGATTAATAGTAAATATAGTGTTAATAGTAATACAATTAAAGGATATATAACAAATATAAAAAAAGATAGTAATAAAGTTACAATTACATTAAAAAATAAAGAAAAGGTTTTAGTTAATTATTATGAAGATATAGATTTAAAAAATGGAGATTATATTGAAGTAGAAGGAACATTCAAAAAGCCTTCCAATAATACTATCTTTTCGTTATTTAATTATCGAGAATACTTATTAAGTCAAAAGATATATTGGATAGTTACAGCTTCCGATATTACCAAAATAAAAGATAATCATAATATATTTTATAATTTAAAAAACATCATTATAAATAAAATAGATAGTGTTGGTAATCCATATATTAAGACATTTATTTTAGGAGATATAAGTGATCTAAATAAAGAAGCTGTAAGCAGTTACCAAAAAAATGGGACTATTCATATTTTTTCAGTATCAGGTACTCATATAACTCTTATATCTTTTATCTTATTAAAAATATTTAATATAATTAGTAAAAAAGAAAACATTAATTATATATTAGTGAATATCGTTTTATGTTTTTATTTATTTTTAACTTCTTTTTCCCCGCCAGTATTAAGATCAGTTCTTTTCTTTATGTTACTTACATTTAAAAAAATAATGAGATATAAAATAAGTACCCTTAATATATTGATTTTTATCTTTTTCTTTTTATTACTTATTAATCCTTATTATATATATAACTTAGGATTTAATTTTAGTTTTATAATAACCTTTTATTTAATCTTATTTCAAAAATTGATAGGTCAATATAATAATTACATTATGAAATTGTTTGTTGTATCTTTTGTTGCCTTTTTAGCAAGCATCCCACTTATGATCAATAATTTTTTCTATATTAGTTTACTTACACCAATTTTTAATATTTTTTTTGTTCCACTAGTATCGATTATTATTTTTCCTTTATCACTGATTACTTTTATTTTGCCTTTTTTATTACCGATTTTTAATATAACAACTAATTTAATGGAGATGTTGTCGCTCTTATGTTCGAAGTTTACATTACTTAATATAATTTTAAAAGATGTACCAATGTATGTTTATTTTTTCTATTATTTATTGATTACATATGTATTATATCAAATGTCTAAGAGAAACTTTAAATCACTATTATTGTTGTTTATAGTTATTTTGATTCATACTAATCTTAACTACTTTAATAATTATTCAACACTAACAATGATTGATGTAGGTCAAGGAGATAGCTTTTTAATTACTTTACCTCATAACAAGGGGAATATTTTAATTGATACAGGAGGCATTAAAAATTACTTTGGTAAAAGTACCTATAGTATTGCGATTAATCAAACGATACCTTACTTAAAAGCAAATGGCATTAAGAAAATCGATTATTTAATTTTATCTCATGGTGACTATGATCATATGGGAGAAGGAGTAAATATAATTAATAGTTATCCTGTAGATAACGTCATATTTAATAGTGGTTCAAATAACGAATTAGAATTAGAGTTAATAAAGTTGTTAGATAAAAAAAATATTAATTATATGTTTTTTAGTGATAATGTTTTAAAAATAAATAACTATTCATTTCAGTTTTTAAACAATATTAATAAAGATGAAAATGAAGATAGTTTAATTATCTATACACAATTTAATAAGTGGAATATCTTATTAATGGGTGATGCAGGAATTAGTAGCGAAAACAAAATAATAAATAGTGTAAGAGATTTTTTGACCATAATAGAAGAATAATTGAAGTAATAGGATAACGAAGATACAAAAAAATTATTTTTCTTCTTTAGGTTTTAAAAGAGCAATTCGGAATAAAAAGAAAAATATAGTTAAAAAGTATATAGAATAGACTAAAGTATGTATCAGAGTCCAATTTGATATAAATAACATAGTTATAAC
>CAYPGI010000050.1:6526-6991 GCA_964410275.1 uncultured Muribaculaceae bacterium
AAAATAATAAATACATATAATTTAGATAAAATAGATATACTAAAAGTAGGACATCATGGTTCTATTACTAGTTCTGGTGATGATTTTTTAAATACAATTAAGCCAAATATTGCTTTGATATCAGTTGGCTTAAATAATCGTTATAATCATCCACATAAAGAAGTAATAAATAGGTTGAATAAGCATCAATCTATTATTTATCAAACAAGTATAGACGGTAGTGTAAAAATAATTTTTAAAAACGAATTAGAAGTTTATACTTGTTATTAAGTGGTACACTAATGTTAGTGTTTTATATAGATGGGGAGCGGAAGCTCTCCTTTTGAGGTAGAAATTGGCAATAAACATATTGTGAATTTTATTGAAAGTGAAATCTATTTGTGCTAAAATCGCATAATACAATAATAATATGGAAAGATAATTATAGGTGATTTAATGAAAAATAAAGGATTTACATTAATAGAA
>CAYPGI010000051.1:0-6730 GCA_964410275.1 uncultured Muribaculaceae bacterium
GAATTAACTAGGACAAGCTTATCATCTTTATTAAAACCAATAACCGGTCCAGAAACATTGTCATTCCAAATAATTTTACTATCTTTAATAACTGGGCCATATGGAATACCACTAGCTTTACCATTTATATCTTCTACACCACCACCACTAATACAAACTAATCCACCATCCCGCTGACACATAGTAAGAATACGTTCGCCAATTGTTGTACCAAGTTGTTCTTTAGCAACAACTTTTACTTTTGAAGGATCATAGATAGCTACTAAAAAACCATTATAATTTTTTCCTTTTAACGGAATTATTTTATAATCATTATTCCCGGGAGTTCTTTCTAAAATAGCTTCGTCGTATTCGTTATCGTAATGATCTTTAGGTTTCGTATCTATTACGATATCATCTAAATTTGTTTCTTCATCGATAGTAATAAAATAGTTTTGACTCAAAATTTTATTAACCATTTCCTCATTATAAAATATATAAGCAAAATATTGATGAGTCATTGTGTTCATCGCTGTATTCACTAAATAGTTTCTAAAATAACTAATTGGCCCATAAGTTAAGAAGAATCCAATTAAAGCTAGCACATCTAAAATAATCAATACAATTGTACTTTTTCTCATGTTATACCTCCAACTCATATGGACTATCTTTAGTACCATCACCTTTTGTTATTTTTAATTTTTCTATACATATAGCTGGTCTTAATTTTTTAATATATGTAGTTTTAGACGAATACAAATTTTCGTCATTATTAAATGAATATATCTTTCCATCATCTGCTGGTGTTAAAAAGAAATAATTACTAATAGTACTATCTATTTTAATATCAGCCACATTATATATTCCTACTTTAGCAGTAACTTTATTGCTGTATATATTTTTATAATCATATTTAGTCTTATCTGTATATTCGCCAGTATACCAATCACATTCAATTAATTTATCTTTATAAGAAATAGTATTATAGAAAGTAGTATTTAAATACTTAGCTAAAGAATAATTAATATTAACATCATATTTATTACTAGTTTGACTAAAACTATAAGTATTAAATGCCCCACCTAAATAACCATCGTATATTAATCGAATATAGTCTTTATTTTCTTCATATATAGTCCAAACATCATCATCTAATTTTATATAAGAATATGTTTTTAATTCTTTATTATTAGTTGCTTCAATAGTATATGGATCATCTATTGTTCCTTTACCACTTTCAATAACATTAGTACCTTTTAAAGTAATAACTGGTTTAATAGCGTAACCATTAGTTACAGAACTTTTTGAGACATTACCTTCTGAAGCATGCCACACCTTTTTTTCATCACTAGATGTACTTAACCATATGTTTTCGGTATTGTTAATATAAGTTTTACCTTCAATAATAGTATTCACATAATCAGATAAATTAAGTAAACTTACATAATCTGTATTGCTCTTTTCATTACAAGAAAATTCTTTTAATTCTGTAACCTTATCTAAGCACACAGTATTAGGTATTAAATGATTTTCTTTATTATATAAAGTTTTTTCAAATACCCCAGTGTTATCACTATTACCTACTAACCAATCTCTTACATTAGAAGTATTATAATCAGTGTTATCATAATCCCACATTAAATTATTTACATAATCGTCAGTTACAAGAACAATACTATTATCTTGATTAATTCTAATAATTCTCCATAACATATTAGAATATGTTACATAATTGTTATCTACTTCGCCTTTAAAAACAAAGTTGCCGTTAACACTATATAGTCCACTACCTTCATACACAACCGGTGTATTTTTACGAAGAGTTATTCCCATTAATTCTGTTACTTCTCCAGAAGACTTTTTAGGATTAAATATTTTATAATAATGTATTGTTCTATAAGCATAGAAGATTGTAAATCCTACTAAAAAAACAATACTTAAAATTGTAAATCCTAATTCTATTTTACTCATTTTTGATTTGATTTTCTTTTCCTTTTTTGCCATTTAATTCACCTATCCATCTGATTAATTATATCAAAATATATATTTTTTATCAATCATAATTCGACAATTTGTGCGACAAGTACTATATTAATATAGTACTCTGTTATTTTAATATATTCACTATATTAAAATAAGAATTAAATTATTTCATTTCTAATATTAGAATTACTTAAGACTTTAACTAATTTATCAATATCTTCTTTTGTATTATAAAAATACAAACTAATACGACATGTATTTTTTACGCCTATTTCATCTTTTAAAATCTTTGCACAATGGTTACCGGCTCTTACACAAATATTATATTTATTTAAATAGATTGCCAAATCCTGTGAAAAAATATCACCAATATTAAATGTAATAATACCACTTTCACTACTTTCATTATAAATAATAATATTAGGTATATATTTTAATTTAGATAGAGCATAATTTCTTAATTCGATTTCATAATCATGAATATTATTCATTCCTATTTTAGTTAAATATTCAATAATACTACCAAAACCAATAACTCCCGCTATATTAGGAGTACCTGCTTCTAAACGATGAGGTAATTCATTATAAGTACGATTTTTGTTTGATAGGAATGTCGAATTCATACCTCCACCAACAACGATTGGTTTTAATTTATCTAATAGTTCTTCTTTTCCATATAATACTCCTATACCAGTTGGACCACACATTTTGTGAGCAGAAAAGCAAAGAAAATCGATATCTAAATCTTGCACATCATAAGGAATATGCGAAACACTTTGAGCACCATCAACTAATACTAATATGTTATTTTTATGAGCATATTCAACTATTTCTTTAATAGGTCTAATATCCCCTACGACATTAGTTACATGAGCTATTGATATAACTTTAGTATTTTTAGTAATAGCTTTTTTTACATTTTCTAAACTTACCTTTAATTCATTATTTAAATCAATGTATTTTACTTTAATATCTATTTCTTCTTCTAATTCAAACCAAGGAAGAATATTAGAAGCATGTTCACTCTTAGTTATTAATACTTCATCATCTTTCCCCAAAAAGTATTTAAAGTAACCAAATATTACTTTATTTAAAGAATCAGTAGCTCCACTAGTGAAAACAATTTCCTTAATACTTTTAGCATTAATAAATTCTTTTACTAAAAATCTTGCCTTTTCATACATTGTATCAACTTTTAAACTGATATCATAGTCTCCTCTATGAGCGTTAGCGCTATACTTATTATAGTAATCACTAGTAACTTCACTAAGAAGAACTGGTTTTAAAGTAGTAGCTCCATTATCAAGATAAACAATATCACTTTTTAACATTTGAAAATCATCACGATTCATAATTCACCCCCAATATTTATCAATAATTTTAATTATTTTACTTTGATTTTTCTTTGAAATATCATTCAATAAAAATCCTTTAATTAATAAATTTAATGCATTTGCTTCATCAATACCTAATCTTTTTAAATAAAACATTTCTTCATCACTAAACCTACCAATTAAGGCTGAGTGATTAGCTTCAACATCGTTTTCGTCTATAAATAAGTTAGGGTTAATTTGGCATTTATTGTCTGTTAAATTAATAATACGATTGTTTTGATTTAATACACAATCCTTTTTGTTATTTAGAACAAAACCTGATACATTAAAGATAAGGTTTCCTTCTAATATATTAACTCCATTATTATTAATATTACTAACAGTATTACTGTAATTATGATATACGATCATATCATACTTTTCTTCTGCTTCACTTATTGTTTTAAAATTGTAATTTAATTTAGCATTAACACCATTTAAATTTATAATAACCATTTCTTTAATGCTCGTAACATCATAAAATTTAGTAACATTAGTCTCACTGTTTTCTTCTAAATAAAACTTATATTGCACTTTTGTGTTATTACCTTCACGCATTTCAAATAAATTGAATTTTACATCTTCATCAACATTTATAAAAATATCTAATTTGGTTTCTTCTAAACTATAATATTCTATTTCTAAACTTGTATTCTTTTTAACTTTTATTCTTAAACTATTAATACTAAAAAGTTCATTTTTTTCTAACAAAGTAATTTCTATATTATCATCTGAACTTATAATTTCTGGTAGATCATTTACTACTTTTATTCTATTCACTTTTTACTTTTTCCTTCATCATACAAGTCATTTTTAGTAATATTTTCATAACCATTTTTTTCAATTTCTTTAACTAAACTAAAATCTCCACTTTTTACAATTTTACCGTCAATTATTATATGCACATAATCTGGTTTTATATAGTTTAAAAGTCTTTGATAGTGAGTAATAACTAATAATCCTGGTTTATTTTTTTTATAATAATCCATAACATTTTTACCTACTGTTTTTAAACTATCGACATCTAAGCCAGAATCAATTTCGTCTAATACTACCATTAATGGTTCTAGCATATACATTTGTAAAATTTCGTTTTTCTTTCTTTCACCATCACTAAAACCTTGGTTGATACCACGATGAATCATGTTTTTATCCATTTTTAAATGTTCTACTGTTTCATTAAGTTTTTTTATAAAAGGCATTATACTAAAACTATTACCATGTTTTATATTAAGGGCTGTTCGTAAAAAATCAGCATTAGTAACTCCCGCAATTTCTAAAGGCATTTGCATACCTAAAAATATTCCTAAACGAGCTCTTTCATCAACTGTAAGGTCTTTTATACTCTTACCATCAAATAAAATATCTCCTTTAATTATTTTATAATTTGAGTCCCCCATAATAACTTTGGATAATGTTGATTTACCTGTACCATTAGGTCCCATAATGGCATGTATTTCACCACTATTTATTTCAATACTAAAATCTTTTAGTATTTTTTTATTTTCTATTTCAACAGTTAAGTTTTTAATAATTAAGTTATGCATAATACCATCTCCAATAATATTATACCTTAAAATACTAACTTTTGGTATAAAATTAGTTAATTTGTACATTATATAACTGAATATTCGCAGGTATTCACACAAAAAGAGTTTACTCTTTTTCTTTTTTTGCTATAATTATTATAGGAGATGATAATATGGAATGTGACGAATGCGTTTTTTGTAAAATTATTAAAGGAAAAATCCCTTCATATACATTATATGAAGATAAAATAGTAAAGGCATTTTTAGATGTTAATCCTGATAGTAATGGACATATGCTTATTATTCCTAAAAAACATATTTTAGATTTAAATGAAATAGATGAAGATACATTATCACATATAATGAGTATAGCTAAAAGGTATCGATTAATACTAGAAGAAAAATTAGAAATAGATGGTTTAACATTAATTCAAAATAATGGAATGATACAAGAAGTAAAACATTTTCACTTACATTTAAAACCTTATTATAAAGAAAAAAAATCTTTAAAAGAAATTAGTGAAATTTATAGCATATTAAAAGAGTCTTAAAGACTCTTTATTTTTGGCTTAAACAACTTAAGCTTTTCTTTTATATTTTTGTTAACGTTATTATTAATATAATAATCGACTTCTTCATTAGATATTTGCAATTGATTATTACTATATGATAAATATCCTCCCACAATTTCCTCTAAAATAACAGGATACTTATTTGAATTAGCGAAAATAATATCCATTGATTGCTTTTCAAACATTTCAATAAGTCTATATTCACCAGGAGTTAAAATTATATTTTTAGAATTGTTATCTAAATATTTTTTCCATTTATAATAAACACCGATCATGTCTATTAGAACATCTTTATAATTTTCTATATCATATCTATATAAAACATCCATAGTTGTCAAAATAGATTTTATAGCATCGAAACAACCATCAGCGCCAAACTTTTCTAAATAATCTTGATAGAAACACAATAAATCTTCAGCGCTATAATTTTGAGCCATTTCAATTAAATCTAAAATATGAGTAGGACATATTCTGAGTAAATATTTGTTTCTAGAATTATTTAAACTTATTATTTTCTTTTTATCAAAATAATCATATTCTCTATAAGCAAAATGTTGTGATGTTATTTCATCAAGAATACTTTCATCTTTTTCTATTTTTTCTAAAAGATCATCTAAATCATCAAATCCATCAAAAAATTCTAATTTTTCTAACTCTATAGGACATATATTTTTCTTTCTACTGCGATAATATAACATCTTATAATAATCAGCAAACATAACGCTCACAAATAACCTATAGTATTTAGGTTTTCTTTCTTTTAAGTCATCTATTATTTTATTAATATACATACTTTCTTCATATTCGTCATCACAAAAAGCAGCAATACAATCTACTGTTTTAAACCAATCATCTCTTACATAATTATTTAGGTTTTTTAGTTCAGATTTTCTTTTCATAGTATTCCACCACTTGTATTATACCACAAATAATAATATCATCAAAAAAGAAACTATTTGATAGCTTCTTTTCTAGATAAATTTAATCTTCCTCTATTATCATAACCTAATGATTTAACAAGTATTTCATCGCCTTCTTTAACGATATCACTTGGTTTTTCTACTCTTTCAGCTGCTAATTGTGATACATGTACTAATCCTTCACAACCAGGCCATAATTCAACAAAGCATCCAAAGTCTTCAACTTTTACAACTTTACCTGTATAGATTTTATCTCTTTCGACTTCTCTAACAATGTTTTGAATTAAAGTACTAGCTTTTTCTATTACAGCATAATCAGTATGATAAATAATTACTCTACCGTCATCATCAATATCAATTTTAACAGCATCCTT
>CAYPGI010000052.1:0-6522 GCA_964410275.1 uncultured Muribaculaceae bacterium
CCTAATGCAGGACTCGGACCTGCGACACTCTGATTAACAGTCAGATACTCTACCAACTGAGCTAATTAGGCATATTACATAAAAAAACAGTATTCAAAATCCCAATAGGGACGAATTACTGTTGTATCCGCGGTACCACCCATATTATTATATATTTCTATATAATCACTTTTCGATTTTTTTAAAATCTAGTAACATGGTAACGGATTACAACCGATTTCCCCTACTATATATTTTCGGAAAAATAGCTCCGAAGTGTTATTCATAATAATCTTAATTGTTAGCTCACACCATCTCTAACTCGCTTTAATCAGTTTTTATTATTACTCGTCTCCATCACGGCTTATGTCGATAATTATAAATGATTTTTTTAGTATTGTCAACCCTTTTTTGTAATTTAAGAAAGTGATTATTCATCACTTTCTTTTAATTCATTACTTTTTGCTATAATTGGTTGACTTAAATCGGTAAAATTAAACTTATCATTAACAAATGTAGTTGGTTCTTGCGTAGTAATACTCCCATTCATTTCAAGTACTTTATTAAGAACAACATCATTCACTTCTGATTCAAACATCAATTTAGTTATTCCCATAATATTGTCTGATATTCTAGTAAAAATTAAATAAGAATTATATTCACCATATTTACCTTTATATAAATACATTTCCTTATTATTTATACTCTTTTCATAACTACTTGTAAATTGAAAATTATGTTCTTTCATATAAGTTGCTAATTCACTTTCTATTAAAAGATCATAATCAACTTCATTTATAATTTGAACTGATATTCCAAAATCTTCACTATTATCATATATAAATAATAAATTATTAACATTATCTATTTTATATTTCCAATCATTTAAAACAGTAAATAGATATGAATTATAAGAAATATCTTTAGTTACTACTTTTTCTTCTTCGTTATACACTTTACTCGCAACTTTATTTGAATTACCTATATATAAATATATATTCAATCCAACTGATGACAACAATAAAACTAATAAAATAATTGGAAATAAATTAAATTTGTTTTTTTGTGTCGGAATCATTTCTTCAAGATATTTTTCTATTGCTTCTTCTAATGGTTTTACAGGTTCTTTTACTTTCTCAATAATAGGTTCTTCTACTAATGTTTCTTCTTCAATAGTTGGTTCAATTGATTCTTCTACTTGCTCAGCAATAGGTTCAACAATTTCTTCTATAATAGTATCTATTGTTTCAACTTCTAACTCGACACTCTCAAAATCTATTATTTCTACATTAGGCTCTATTTTAGGTTCTGCCTTTTCACCACAAATTTTACAAAATTCTGAATTTGGTATTAATGGACTTCCACATTTACTGCATTTCATATTAAGCCTCCAATACATCCTTTGCTTAATTTAATTATACTTTATATATATTAAAAGTCAAATCAATATTAATCTTTACATGTAAAAAAAGCGTATAGAAAAAAAATAATCCAAAGATTATTTTTATATTACAATAGCTATTAAATTACCATTACCTTTATTAACTAATTTAGTTAATGTTTTTTGAAGTTTAAATCTAGCATTTTCTGGCATTAAAGATAATTTGGCTTGAATCCCCTCTTTAACAATAACATCTAAACTTCTACCAAATATTTCACTCTTCCAAATATTACTAGTTGTATCATCTTTCATCAAATAATTAATTAATTCCTTACTTTGTAATTCAGAGCCAATAATTGGTTCAAAAGTACTTTCAACATCAACTCTAATCATATGTATCGAAGGTGCGACTGCTTTTAATTTAATTCCATATCTTCCACCTTGTTTGATTATTTCTGGTCGATCTAATTTCATATCTGATATAGTTGGAGATGCTATTCCATAACCGGTTTGCTTAACCATTTTAAGAGCAACTTTTATTTGATCATATTCTAATTTAGATTCATTATAGTCTTGGAAGATTGACAATAATTGAGTTCTACTAGTTACATCTATACCTATAAGTTCCTTCAATATTCGATTATATAAAGTATCTGGTGCTTGTAAAGTGATTGTAACTTCACCTATCGCAGTATTAACTTCAGATAAGAATGCTTTATTGATATATTCACAATCAGTGAAATGATTTGTAATAGTTTCAATATCACGCAATTTATCAACTTCAATAACACTTTCTCTTATTTTATTGATGTAAATTTGTTTTAACCAATTATTAGGAGATAAATAAGCAATCCATTCTGGCATATCAACTTTAACTTCAAGAACGGGAAACTCATATAAAGCTTCTCTTAAAATTGTGTAAATGTCCCTTTCGGTCATGTTTTCAACACTTATTGGTATAACCGGAACATTGTAAGTAGCATTTAATTTTTCAGCCATTCTTTCTGTTTCTGGTAGCATTGGATGAGTAGAGTTTAAAACAACGATAAACGGTTTACCAATTTCTTTTAATTCATCAACTATTCTTTCTTCTGCCTCGATATAATCATTACGCGGTATTTCCCCAATTGATCCATCAGTAGTAATGACAATCCCTATTGTTGAATGATCACGGATTACCTTTTCTGTTCCTACTTCAGCCGCTTCAATAAAAGGTATTGCTTCATCATACCATGGTGTCTTAACCAATCTTGGCCCTTCTTCATCTTCATATCCCTTAGCACCAGGAATAACATAACCCACACAGTCAACTAATCTTATGTTTGCACTAAAATCATCGATTTTTATTTTGGCAGCATTACTTGGTACAAACTTAGGTTCCGTTGTCATTATGGTCTTACCTTGAGCACTTTGTGGCATTTCATCTAAAGCTCTTTTTCTTTCATATTCATCTTCAATATTAGGAACAACTAAATTTTCAATAACTCTTTTTATAAAAGTCGATTTCCCAGTTCTTACAGCTCCTACTACCCCTAAATAAATATCTCCACCAGTTCTCTCAGTTATACTTTTGATAATATCTATTTTTTCCATATAATCCCTACTTTCATTTTCATTTAAATATATGAGAATAAATAAAAAGATATGATAATTTATAAATATTTTAATGTTTTTACATTATTTATATTTTATTATCCCTTATAATTCAATGCATAAGAGATAAAATTATACTAAAAATGTCAAAAAAATACTTTTTTCAACAAAAAGTATTGACAAATTGTTTTTTTATGGTAAGATGTAATTGTAGTCAAACTGCTATTTTAGAAATATTGTTTTAAGCCAAAAACTTAAATTCTCGTATTTCTGCATCATAAGTTAAAATAATATGTATGTGGTGTTAAGGAGAAAAACCTTAGAGTAGTTACATATTGACAAATTATTAAATTAGGTTATTTAATAATTGGAGACTACATATGAAGAAGAGTATATCCTGTATTGAATTATATTCTGTACCAAAAGATGTGCTTTTCTTCTTTTTTTGTCCAAAACAAAAAATCTATATTATAGATTTTTTTATTTTATATCATTTTATCTATATCCTTAGGAATATCATCATTTATAACAGCTTTAATTATCTTATCTTCTTTATCTTTACTTACTTCTTTACCTGTCATCTTACTTAATTCTTGAATGACTTCTCTTAATGTTTTTTCATTCTTCATATCTGATTGTTGAAGTTTTGTTGCTAGATCCAAAATAGTTTGTTTTCCGACACTAGTTTTCTTTTCAATTTTTTTAAAGAAACCATCTGATAAATTCATAAAAAAATCCCTCCTACATTAATATATGTAAAAGGGAAATAAACGTTATTGTTCTCCTTTGTTTTTAAATTGTAATACGATTGGTGTTCCTTCGAAGTCAAATGATTCCCTTATTTTATTTTCTAAATATCTTTCATAAGAGAAATGAACTAAACCTTTACTATTAACTTGAATATTAAAAGTTGGTGGAGCTGCACTAACTTGTGCACAAAAATATATCTTAAGTCTTTTTCCTTTATAAGTAGGAGGTAAATTAAGAGTATACGCATCTTGAATAACATCATTGATTAAACTAGTCTTAATTTCCTTTTTACTATTTTGATATACCTTTAATATTTCTGGCATCAATGTATGAATTCTTTTTTTAGTCTTAGCTGATAAAAATACGATTGGAGCATAAGGTATAAATTGAAAGTTATTTCTTACTTCTTTTGTAAAATTTTTCATTGCTGTATCTTTATCTTCAACTGTATCCCACTTATTAACAACTAATATTATTGCTTTACCTGCTTCAAGAGCATAACCCGCAATATGTTTATCATGCTCAATAATACCTTCTTCAGCATCAATTACTACTAGACATACATTTGATCTATCAATTGCTTTTAAAGCTCTTAATAGACTATACTTTTCTACTGTTTCATAAATACGTCCTCGCTTACGCATACCAGCAGTATCAATAACAACATATTCTTCACCATGATAAGTAAAATGTGTATCGATAGCGTCTCTCGTAGTACCTGCTTCACTTGATACAATAACTCTTTCTTCATTAAGTAACGCATTTACTAAACTACTCTTACCAACATTGGGTCTACCGATAACCGAAAATTTGACAATATTATCTTCTTCGTCTTCAGTAACAGCATTAAAGTCTTTAGTAATTTCCTCTAATAAATCGTAGATACCTATATTTTGTTCTCCACTTACTGTCATATAAGTATCAAAACCCAATTCATAAAAATCATAAATATTATCTTTACTTAATTTACTATCTACTTTATTAATAACAACAATAATATCTCTTCCAGATTTAATAAGCATATCTCTAACAAGATAATCATTAGCTGTTAAACCTTCTTTACCATCAACTACAAAAAGAACTAAATCAGCCTCTTCAATAGCTATTTCAGCTTGCGCTTTAATTTCTTCATTAAAGTTTTCATTACTTATTTCAATTCCACCAGTATCGATTAAATGAAATTGATAATCATTAAAACTTACTGTACCATAAATACGATCTCTAGTAATTCCTGGATTATCTTCTATAATAGCAATTTTCTTACCTACTAATTTATTAAAAATTGTAGATTTGCCAACATTAGGTCTACCTACTAACGCAACCACTGGTTTTTTCATTTTATCACCCAAATTCCAATTAATTATAACATAATAATTATCACTTAACAACATAATTAATTTGTTTTATTTTTCCGTATTTTAATATTTCATCAACCATATTTCCATATATTAAAACACTATTTTCTAATAATTTTCCTAATTCAATAAAATTGATTTCTTTTGATATTTTAAGGTATAAATTATTCTTATAAAAATACATTTTATGTTTATCACTAAAATCATTAATTTTATACAAAAACTCACTATCTTTTATTATATTTACTTGCATATCAATACTATTAAAATAATCTAAACATTCTAATGGTTCTCTAAACATTTCTAATACTACTCCAAAACACTTATTGATATATACATTTATATTATAGTAACCACTTATGTTTATTCCATATATATTTTTTAATTTTAAAAATAAACTTCTAAAATAAGTTTCTAAATTATTTCTATCATCAAAATCAATGTTTTCTATACATTTATTGTTTAAAAAAACGACTAAATCGTTTTCATTCTTGACATCAACTTTCATAACATAACCACCTATGTTATATTATGAATATCATATCAGAAAAGACACTTCTTAAATCGTTCTTTCTATTTTTTCATAAATTTCATCTTTACCTAATTTAGTAACATTTGAGAATAAAACAAAGTCATCTCCTACTACTAATTCTAATTCATCTAAAATTAGAGTACGTTGTTTTTGATGCAAAGTTATACTTAACTTATCAGCTTTAGTCGCAACTATAGTTACAGGAAGTTTATAATGTTTTAAAAAATTATACATCATAATATCATCCGCACTTGGTTTATGTCTAAAATCAATTAGCATAAAAACTTGTTTTAAGTTTTTTCTACTAGTTAAATAATCTTCCATCATCAACCCAAACTTCTTTTGAATCTTTTTACTTATATTAGCATATCCATATCCTGGGGCATCTACTAAATAAAAATTATCATTTACTAAATAAAAGTTAATCGTTTGTGTTTTTCCTGGAGTCGAAGATGTACGAGCATAACTTTTTCTATTAACAAGTGTATTAATAAAACTACTTTTGCCAACATTAGATCTACCTACTAATAAAAATTCTGGTTTTTCATCCGTTGGATATTGACTTCGTCTTACCGCACTTATCGTCATATTTACACTACTAATTTTCATTTCATCACCTTTGCTTAAATTTAAAAGCTGTTTCATTATATCATTAACAAATTATTTTGTCAAAAATAGTTTTTATATAATATAATTATATCATATAACATTTATGTAAATTATGACAAAACCAAAAATTGACATTTATTGACAAAAAAAGAAGATTATTCTTCTTCCTTTTTAGAATTTTTATTTTCTAACCTTTGAAGAACATCTTTTGTTACTTCAATAGCTTTTTCACGGATAGAATCCGCAGTTTTTTCTAAAACTGGTGTTCCTTTTTCAACAGCATAATTTACTAATTCTTCAGTCTTATCTTGACTTTCTTTAGC
>CAYPGI010000053.1:0-6400 GCA_964410275.1 uncultured Muribaculaceae bacterium
GGTCACAGGCAAAAAAATACCATTATATTATGGTTCTAGTTTTTCATATATCGCAGCCATTGCTTCAATTATGGGAGCAGAAGCATTCTCAGGTTACTCAATTAACGAAAAAATATCAATTGCACAATTTGGTATCGTAATGTCTGGGTTTGTTTCAATTATCGCTGGTTTAGTTATTAGAAGAAGTGGTAAAAAGATTTTAAATAAGGTTTTACCTGCTACTGTAACTGGAAGTATAGCTATTATTATAGGTTTATCTCTAGCTGCTAATGCGATGGGAAATGCTTCTAGTATTCCAGATGATATTGGAACAACAGCTACAACATTAGCCCAAAGTTATGCTTGGATAATAGCTCTAATAACTTTACTTTCAACTATTGTTTATTCAGTATACCTTAAAGGTAAATTAAGTCAATTGCCAATATTATTTGGACTTCTAACTGGTTATTTATCTGCGGTTGTTATTGGACTTATGGCAGATATAAGTTTCGTTAGTTTTAATACGGTGACATCTTCTGGGATATTAAACTTACCAACATTTACTTTCCCAACACCATCTTGGGCAGCAGTTCTAGCAATAATGCCTATTGCTATCGCAACTATTCCTGAGTCAACTGCTCATATTTATCAACTTGATATCTATGTTAATGAATTAGCAAGAAAAAAGAAATCAAAGAATAAATACGATATCGAAAGTAAGTTAGGAACTAACCTAGTAGGAGACGGAATTGGTGATATCGTATCCGGTTTTATTGGAGGACCAGCAGGGACTAATTATGGCGAGAATATTAGTGCTATGGCAATATCTAAAAACTTTTCAGTAGCTGTCTTAATTGCCGCAGCCATCATAACAATGATTATATCTTGCTTTACTCCATTAATTAATATAATTTATTCAATTCCAACTTGTGTTATCGGAGGACTTTCAATATATTTATTTGGAGTTATCGCAGCTCAAGGTATTACCATAATGATGGATAAAAAAGTAGATATGTTTAGTTCTAAAAACTTAGCTGTCATCGCTGTAATACTAATTGTAGGATTAGGTGGGTCTTTCAATTTTGAAGGTGGAATGATCCCAATGTTCGGAATCGAACTTCCTGCTCTAGCAACTGCCGCTATTGTTGGAATATTCCTTAATCTTATCCTTTCAATAGGCGAAAAAGATATTGAAGAAAATTTAAATTAACAAGGTAAACCCTTGTTTTTTTTATTAATAAATATGATACAATATTGTTGGTGATAATATGAATAAGAATATTAAATTATTAATTGTTATATTTGCCTTTTCTTTATTAGTTTTTGGTTGTTCTAACAAAAAGAGCAATGACAAAGTAAAAGATAAAAAAGATAATGAAAAAGAAATAATCAAAGAAGCACCTATATATCCTGGATATACCGATGACAATCCCATTAAAATTGGCTTTTATGAATATACTAACACTGGCCGTAACTTATTAACTGAATATAATGCCCCTTGGATAAACGGTAAGGATATAGCCGTACTCACAGTATTTCCTACTGATGACAAAGTAATAAGCAGCAATTATATTCAATTAGCTTGGAAAGAATATTGGAATAAATACAGTGATATTGATGATTATAAAATAGGTTACTTCATAAGATTTCAATTAACTAATGGCGATATAATAGAAAAGACAATTTTAAAACCAAGTGATGCTATGCATGATTTGTTTTATATTTATATTTACTTATATGATGATATTCATCAACCAATTGGAGCTTGGTATAGCCATCTTGAAGATAAAGATATCAAAAAAGATACATTATTTACTAGTATTAAAATTTATGCAGCAGAAAAAATAGAAGAAGTTGCATCTCCCATTGAGTTAATGGCATTTACTTATGACGGTAATGGCGACTTTGATTATGATACTAATATGTATTTAGGAACTAGTAGTTATACTATTAATATAAACAAAAAGAACTAAATTAGTTCTTTTTTAATTCCATTAAATGTTTTATTTGCCAATCTCTTTCCTTTTCTAATATATCATCTACGTTTTCATTATCTTTATTTAAATGATATAAAGCAGAGATTACATACATCGCAGATCCTTCTGAATGTGTAGGTACATGACAGGTGGCTAAAGTATGACTACATGCTCTAGCAATTTGACATGCTACTTTATCTGTTTTTTCTAGTTCTCTAGCTGCTGCTAAGGCAGGATAAGTAGCCTTTCTAGCATCCCACATCTTTAATTCACCGTTCATCCACTTATGCAATATATTTAAAGCATTACGAGGCCTATTTTCATTTGGATATTTATCTTCTAATAAGTACATGTATTTTTCTACACAATCAATTGCCCATGTAGCTAAAATCTTCTGATCAGTTACTTTTATTAATTCAACTAACCTTGGATCATGTTTTAATTTTCTTAAATTCATAAACCCTTAATCATTATAATTATTTCTAATATGTTCAGCATCACAAAATGGTTTGTTTTTTGAATATCCACATCTACATAAAGTAACACGATTTCTTATTTCGTAAATATCCTCATTATCATCTTCAATTGGAATACCACCTTTTACCCAAATAGGTCCACTACATCTTTCATCTGGATCTTGTAATATAGCTATACTAGGTTCGTATGAAGGTTCAATTGCCATACCTGTTTTCTTATCTTTAATAACTAATCTTCCAGCTGGACAATCAGTCACTACTTTTATTGCATGAGCTTCTTCTTCATTATCATTAGCTGAGGTTGCTAAATTCCAAGCATCATTATCATTAGTATGACAAAATCTAGCAAAAGCACATAAACTCTCAGTATCTTCTAAAATTAAATTTTTTCCAATATATTTTTCTGCATACTTAGATATCGGTTCTTTAGAAGCAGTTAAAGTTCCATCAAATTTTTCTTTAATATGACTACCATCACAAAAAGGAGGAGTCTTAGTTTTTCCACAACGACATAAAGCATAAGTTTCTTCGTGCTTAAATGTTTTTCCTTTTTTATAATAATAACCATTTTTTCCTTTTTGAATAATTAATTCTTCTAAAGGAACATTACCCATTACTAAATAAGGACCATTTTTAACTATTTTGATTTTCATCATCAAATATCACCGTTATCATAAATGTTTTTAAATAATTCATTAACATCTTCATCGATATCATATATAGCATTCTTAGAGTGATCATTAGCATCAATTACTTTAAAAGCTAAGTTATCATTATAGTTGAATACTATTAAAGTGTATATTTCATTATCTAATCCATAGAAAGCTGAGATTAAATAATGATCAGTAGTAACATCTTCAGGAATGTTTTTTTCATTTTTTATTCTTACTACCTCTTTACTTGAAACATAATTTAAAATTGTATTAATATCACTTATCTTTTTACTATCACATTTTAAATTGTCTTCTTCTTTTATACATTTATCAATATTTATCTCACTTATAGTAGCATTATTTTTAATATTTTCTATCCAATTATCATCTAAAACAAATTCATTTTTACATTTATTACCACTAATATAATCTAAATGAATTTTATTAAACGAACCATTATCTTCTATATAATATCTACTTATCGTAATATCTAAATCTTTATCATAGAAGTATCCTTCATCATAACAAGATGGCAAGTTTTCCACATACTTATTTAAAATAGGCTCTATTTTTTTTACACTTCTTAAAGTAGTAAAAGTAACTTTAGAATCCTTTTCTTCCTCATAATAAGAAAACAATGGTAAAGGTAATTTCACTTTCTTGTTTAAAGAATTAGTTACTTCATAATAACTCTTAAAGAAAGACTTATTACTTAACCCAATAACTAATAAAATAACCACAACCACTAAAACAACTATAGATATAATTTTTAATACTTTTTTCATAATCATACTCCTTATACAATATTATACTTATTCTAGATTATTATATCATATTTACTAAAACAAATATATTATGAATGTAAAAAACTGATATATAAAATATCAGTTTTGTTTTATTATTATTTTTTTTATATTCATATTAACTAAGGACCCACTGATTAAGAGTTTATCTAGGGATTTATTTTAGAAAATGGTGGCGAAATGGTAGTTTTTTTAATAAATATCAAGCATTATTTATAATTTTATCAGTTGTTCTGGGGTGTAACCTTTTGCTATTTTTATTTTGCTAAAAGGTTGAAACAATCACACTTTCCTATAAGTTAGATATATTTTTTTTAGAAAAAGGACTAAGATCTTCTTTTAAAACTTCAGATTTTCTAGTCTTTATAACTGATATTAAGTTTGAAGCAGAAAAATCATCATTTAAATTTAACTTTTTCAAGATTTTATTTGCATCATCTGTTTCTATACCCAAATCATCTAAAATTTTATTATTTATTGGCATATCATTAAAAGAACTTAAAAGGAAAATATATTTTCTTAAATGTTCATTCGTTTTTACATCTAGATTAAATAACTCAATGTAATTAATTATTTTAACTAATTTAAATTTAATAAAGTTTTTTAATTCGAACAAATTGTCTATAAACATATTTATATTCCGAATATCATGTGTAGAATTAAATTTGGCATTAAAATCATTTAATATATCTTTAAATGTAAATCCTAACAATATTTTTTCAAGATATATTTTATATGGTAAATATTTAATACTTCTATCCAGATTGTTAAAAAGTTCGGTCTCAAAGTAGTAATGAGGTGCATTTATTATTTCTAAAGATAGTACTATACAGGCATAAATGGAATCACATTTTTCAAAATCTTTATATTTATCATCTTCCGTAATTTTACGGAGTCTTTTAATTTCTATCCCCTTTTCTCTTAATGTTTCTCGATTAGTTCCTAATTTTTCTTCTATTTCATTTATATAGCTCTCATATTTATGTTGTTTTGCTTCATCACTATAGTTTTTTTCAAAATATAACACTTCATCATCTGTAATAACTTCATCTGTTTCGGCAAGTATATTTAAGTCTAGCCAACTACTTATATTGTTCAAATTATCAAAAGTTGTAGAATCGCAAATTATTACCTCACCTATTTCAGGACTAGAAGGATTAAGTCTTCCAACCCGACCAATTAAATTATTCAACTTAAATGGAGAACCAGGATCATCAACAATAATAAGTGATTTGGTCGGAGTGTTTATCCCTTCCATTAAAGTATTTGTACAAATCAATTTCTTAATTTTAGAAGAATTGTATTCTGTTTCATAAAATTTTCTTAAAAACATTGGAGTTTTCCCATGATGAATACCTATTCCTCTCTTCAACAGGCTAATAACATACCATTCATCGCCATACTTATCAGATAAATATTCAATCTCATCTTTGTATTCTTCTATGTAATTTTCGTTCTCTGGTAATTTTTCTATTATCTTATTTAATTGCTGATAGATATTTCGAGGAGATTTAAAATAAATTAGTTGATTTTTTTCGTTCAAACAGTCCGTCCAATCTTCGCCCTCATTTAACATTTTTTTCTCGTTGTATACAGGCATATAATTCGTATAATACTTAATTATATCTAATTTTGTATTTCCGAAACTAACATTGCTTATATAAGGACCTAGCAACACTATTTTTTTTGAAGATTTTAATAAATCTAAATATACTTTGTTCATATTAATAATTCGATCATCATTTTTTCGTTCTTTATTATTTGATGGTTGAAGTTTATAAATTTCATCAAATACTAACAAATCTATTTTTAAATCTTGTAATGATTTAACGAAATTAGAGTCACTTCTTTCTGGAACAAGCAAAAAAATATTTTTCTGTTGCTTAGGCTCATTACTATTTATACAAATATTAAACGTATCTCCAAATATATCATTGATTTTTTTTAATAATTCATTCATTAAAGCAATTGTTGGTATTATAAAAATAACATTATTGATTACATCTTTTTTTCTAAATAAATATTCTAAAATTGTAAATGTTTTACCAAAACTTGTAGGTGCACTAAGAAATAAGCTGTTATTTTCTAATATGTTTAATATCTCTATTTGATATTTTGTTAATATAATGCTTTTATCTAACGCAGAACGATAAAACTCTCTTTTTAAATTTGACTGAAAAGTATTTGAAAAATCATAAATATTTAAATCTGTAAAAATTAAATCTGAATCTGATTTTCCCAAATACGCTCGCAAACTTTCCTCTCTTAATTTTCTAATATCTTCATCCAAATATCTATAAACTCTTGTTTCATTATCCATATGATTCAACTCTTTCTTTAAATCTCGTTAAAAGTTCCTGCTTGGATAAAATAGGAAAAAATATCATTAATATTTTTTCTGGTATTTCTAAATATCCACTTTCAATAGTAAACTTAGATATTAAAAGTTCCTCATAATCTTTTTTGTTATAAATATCATCATTCATAATAAAAAAAACACTGTTGATTGAAAT
>CAYPGI010000054.1:0-6328 GCA_964410275.1 uncultured Muribaculaceae bacterium
AGTAGGTCAAATGTTTGGTGTAACTCGTGAACGTATCAGACAAATTGAAGCTAAAGCTCTTAGAAAATTAAGACATCCATCTAGAAGTAGAAAATTAAAAGATTATATGGGTGACTAATGTTATCTGAAAGATTAATGACGATTGCTAATTTAGTAGATAAACATAGTAATATCGTTGATGTTGGATGTGAACATGCCTTATTGGATATTTATCTAACTCTTAATAAAAAGGTAAAATGTATAGCGACCGATATTAACGAAAACTCAATAAAAGTTGCTAAAGAAAATATTGATAAGTATAAATTATCTAACAGTATTACACTAATTAAGACGAATGGTTTACAAAATATTAACATAAATGATATTGATACCATAATTATTGCTGGGATGGGCACTAATTCGATATTAAAAATATTGAAAAATTATTGTTTTAATACATTGATTATTCAATCGAATAATGATATAGAAGAATTAAGACGAAAAATAATTCAAAAAGGGTATATTATCCAAAATGAAGAAATCGTTTATGAACGTAAAAAATATTATATTATTATAAAGTTTATTAAAGGATATAAAAAATATAAGAATATTGATTATTTTATCGGACCAATTATTCGTTTGAATAAAAGAACAATTGATCATCAATATATCAATTATTTACTAAAAATACATAAAGAGTTATTACAAAGGATACCAAAAAAATGTATAGTTTCTAGACTATACATTAGATATAAGAAGCGAATATTACAAAATATTATAGGAAAAAAGTTGGACCTTCGTTATTAAAAGTTGGACTTTCATTATTAATAGTATTGTTAGTTTGAGGGACAGTAGTCTTTTGAACTCTAACGTTATTAGTAGTTGGAGTATCAACTTTTTTAAATTCATTCATAACTTTGAACATTGTTTTACTGTTTTTAATAATAGGTGTAACTTGTTTTATAACAGGTATCGCTTGATTTATAATACCTAATGTTTTTTGTGTTCCGCTGACTATAGTGCTAAATTTAATGCCACCAGCGCCAAATAATCTACTAAATATATTGCCTTTAACCATAGGCGCAAAAGAGTTTGGATATGAATAATATGGATTGTAAAAGTTCATAAGTATACTCCTTTCTAAAATATTATATGAAGAAAGTGAAAAATGTTTTACAAAAGTTAAAATTATGATATAATTATTGTAGACTAAGAATAAAGGGATTGGATGGTGTTTTTACTATGAGTAAACCATTATACTTAACGGCTTGTATATATGTTTATAAAATGGTTTCTTTTATCGTGAAAATTCCAATTGTTTTTATACGCTTTTTTTCGTTGGGTTTCTTTTTTACATTATGGTATTTTATAAATGAAACCTTATTTATTGTTAATGCTTTTTTAACTAAATTTATTAATGGTTTTGTTTTTTCTTCAATGATGTTGTATCGTTTTAGTGAAACTTTTTTAAAGTATCCATTTATTGGTTTAGTAGCCCCTCTGGTTTATCTTTTCTATATGTTTAAGTCAAATAGAAAAATTGCAAAAGAAACATTAGAGTTAACTAAGGATAAAAAGGCTCAAACTTTAGAACAAGAAAAACTATTACAGGACTTAATAAAGAGACGTAAAGTAGAAGAATTAGTAATTGCGAATCGTAAAAAAGAAGAAGAAAGTATTCGCAAAGCCGAAGAAATTCAAAGAAGAAAAGATGATAAAATAGAACAAGCAAGATTAAAAAAAATACAAATTGAAGAAGATAAAAAACGCAAAATAGAAGAACAAGAACGTAAAAAGAATGAAAAATTAACTAAAGAAGAATGGCTTGAAAAAAATACTTATGTTAATGAATCAATGGTTCTTGAAAAGACTAAACTCTCTGATCGTTTGAAAAAAATTGGCGATGCAATCAATCACTTGCCTGAAAATATTGTAAAATATTTCAAAAGAAAATATAACAATTTAGCTTTTGTTAAAAATGCTCGTAATAAAGAAGATATTAATAAACAAGCATTACTTATTAGTTTTGAAGGCGCAGATGCTTTAAAAAGTGATAAGAAACGTGTGTTTGAATATGTTGGTAAGAATGCTGATGGTAAACTAATAAAAGGTTTTTTTGAAGCATTCTCTAAAGTTGAAGTTCATTCATTTTTACTTAGTGAGGGATTTGAAGTTTATAGTATTAAGACTTCTTGGTTAATTCAAATGTTATATGGTGGTCCTAAAACAAATAAAACTAAGATTAAAATAAAGGATTTAATATTCTTTGTTACTCAATTATCTACATATATTAAAGCAGGAATTCCTTTAGTTGAATCATTAAAAATATTAAGTAGACAGTATAAAAACAAAAAGTACCAAAGAATCTTTAGATCAATTATTTATGATTTAACAATGGGAGAAAATTTTAGTGATGCATTAGCTAAACAAGGTGATGCTTTCCCACGTCTATTAATCAATATGGTTAAAGCTTCTGAAATGACAGGGGAATTACCAGAATCACTAGATGATATGGCAAATTACTTTACTGAAGCAGATAAAACTAGAAAACAAATGATTACCGCAATGATGTATCCAAGTATTATCTTAATTATGGCAGTTGCGGCTATTACCTTTATTATGGTATTTGTTATTCCAAAATTCGTTCAAATTTATGAAAGCATGGATGGTGCTAAAATACCTGCTTTCACATTATTGGTATTAAATTTAAGTAATTTTTTAGAAAAAAATTTGATTTGGATTTTAATAGGATTAGTAATATTTATAATTATATTCCGTTATTTATATAAAACAATTAAGTTCTTTAAAACGATGGTTCAATGGTTAGTAATGCATATGCCAGTATTCGGCAATGTTGTTATTTATAATGAAATTACTATGTTTACCAAAACATTCAGTTCTTTATTATCACATAATGTTTTTATTACAGATAGTATGGAAATATTAAATAAAATAACAAATAACGAAATTTATAAGATGATTATGCTAGATACTATAACTAACTTAGCTCGTGGTGAAAAAATATCTTTAGCCTTTAAAGATCACTGGGCAGTACCACTTCCAGCTTATGAGATGATAGTAACTGGAGAAAGAACAGGTCAATTACCAGAAATGATGGGTAAAGTATCGGATTATTATCAAGAACTTCATAAAAATGCAGTTTCGAGAATTAAAACATTTGTTGAACCGGTATTAATTGTGTTTTTAACAGTTGTAGTTGGTATTATTGTTTTATCAATTGTTGTTCCAATGTTCAATATGTATTCATCAATTCAACAAGATTAGGGGGATCATTATGGTGATATATTTTACAATATGTTTCTTTATATTAGGAATGATTTTAGGATCATTCTTTAATGTTGTCGGTGATAGATTACCAAATGGTGAATCAATCGTAAAACCAGCATCACATTGTCCTCATTGCAAACATAAACTCACAGCAATTGAATTAATACCCATATTATCTTATTTAATACAAGGTGGTAAATGTAAAAAGTGCAAAAAAAAGATTCCTATTATTCATCCAATATTTGAATTTGGATGTGGAATGATTTTTGCTTTGACATATTTAAGTTTTGATATAAGCCTTGAATTATTAATCGCATTAACCTTTATTTCAATGCTTTTAATTATTATTGTAAGTGATATTAAATATATGATTATTCCCGATGAAGTTTTAATTGTTACGGGGATTATATTATTTATAGAAATAGGTAGTATATATGGACTTAAAGTTTTAGGATTATCGATACTTAATGGATTAATTTCATTTGCCATTATGTTTTTGATAAAAAAATTAGGAGACTTTATGTTTAAGAAAGAATCAATGGGTGGAGGAGATATAAAGTTATTATTCTTCTTTGGTCTAATGTTTGGTTGGGAAATGGCAATTGTTGCTATTTTCATTGGTTCAATCGTAGGTTTACCAATTTCCTTGTTAATACTTTATAAAAAAAGTAGTCATATTGTTCCATTTGGACCATTCTTAAGTATAGGAGCAATAGTTGTTCTTCTACTGCAAATTGATTTTCAAATGATTATAAATGCATTATAAAAAGGATTGTTAAATCCTTTTTTTTGTTATACAATTGTCTCTACTTTTGGTTGAGGTACTGCGGTTGGTTGAATAGTTGGAGTAGGTTTAGGAATAGCAGTTCCTTGAATAGTAGGATTTGGTGTAGGTGTAACTACAGGAGTAGGAGTAGGAATAGTTGGTATCGGTTGTACTTGAGGTGTTACAGGAGCTTGAACACTAGGTGTAGGCGTAGGTGTTTGAGGTGCAGTATTAACTTCTGCCACTTGTTTCAAATCTGTTGCTTTTGTAATTCCTGTAGCTTCAAGTGCTGATTTAAGGTTATATTTATCACCAATACGATCATCATCATCTAACTCAATAAGTTTCAATACTTCTTCAAAAGTAGTTGAACCATTAACGACTTTTTCTAGACCATCTTGAAGTAAAGTTATAACATCTGATTTATAAACTAAATCTCTTAGTTTTTCTTTTGATAATCCATTACTAATAGCATCTTTAATTTCTTGATTAATTAATAATACTTCATGTAGAGCAATACGACCATGGTATCCATTACCACATACTTCGCATCCTTCAGCCGAATATATTTCATTAACATCACGGCTTAAAACGCGTTTAATTAAATCCTTTTCATATTCATTAGTTTTTCTAAGAACACGACAATTAGGACATAAACGTCTTGCTAACTTTTGAGAAATAATACCAGTCAAAGCACTAGCTAGTAAGTATCGTTCAACTTCCATATCTAATAGACGTTCAATAGTGTTTAATGAGTTATTAGTGTGAACTGTTGAAAGCACAATATGACCAGTAATAGAAGCACGAACGGCGATTTTAGCAGTTTCAGTGTCACGAATTTCCCCAACCATAATAATATTTGGGTCTTGACGTAAGATAGATCTTAGGGCTGCTGCGAAGTTTAATCCAATTTCACTATTAGTTTGAATTTGGTTAATACCTTCAATGTCCATTTCAATAGGATCTTCAACTGTGATAATATTAGTATCTTCGCGATTTAATCTTTGAATTATAGAATAAACAGTAGTTGATTTCCCAGATCCAGTAGCTCCAGTTACTAAAATAATACCATTAGGTACACTAATCATTTTTAATACTTTTAAATAATTTGTTTCAGAAAAACCAAGATGTTCAAGCCCACTTAAACTCATTGAATAATCTAAAATACGAATAACAACTTTTTCACCTGTGCTTGTTGGTATAACCGAAACACGCAGGTCTAGGTTTACATCTTTTAAGGTTGCTTTAATCGCACCATCTTGAGGTAATCTTGATTCAGTAATATTCATACCAGAAATAATCTTAATACGAGTTATTAGGTTCTTTTTTACAGTATTAGGTATTTCAGTATAATCACGAAGAGTTCCGTCAATACGAATTCTAACCTTCATAAAATTGTTGTATGGGTCAAAATGGATGTCACTTGCGCCTTTTTTCGCTGCATCTAACATTATCTCATTAACCACTTCAACAATGGGCATTTTGTCAGTGTCAAATTTTCTCATCATAATTTATCAATCCCCTTCGATTCTAAAATTATACTAGTAATTATTCTGATAATATTATATAATATATTTAAGATATTTTCAATCATAAAGGAGTGATTTTATGAAAAAAGTTAATAATAAGGGATTTATGTTAGTAGAAACTCTTATTGTTGCTACTTTAATCATATCCATATTAATTTATTTGTTTATTCAATTTCAAACTGTCTCTCGAAGTTATAATGCTAGTTTTACTTATAATACTGTTGATGCAGTTTATGGAGTATCTAATATTCGTAATTATATATTAAGTGATGGGTATGAAAATTTGGTAGCAGGTATTAGTAATAATAAATATATTGATATTACCAATTGTAATACAAGTTTTTTTGAAGAATCTGAATACTGTTTGTCATTATTTAATCAATTGAACGTAAAGACGGCAATCTTTACTAAAAATAATCTTACTGATTTAAACAACAGTAATTTTAATTTCAGTGATAAATTAAAAAAATACATTAAATATATTAAATATACTGAAGAACCAAATATATATCGTATTATTGTTGAATATGATAATGGGACATTTGGAAGTTTAAAAATTATTAAGTAGGTGTTTATATGAAAAATAATAAAGGTTTTACTGTTATTGAAATAATTGTGTCTTTTGTTCTAACATCAATAATTGTATTATTGCTTTTTGAGCTTATAATTATTTTAAAAGAATTATATGTGACATCTGGATTAAAATCGCAGTTATTAACTAAGCAAACAATCATGAGTGAAAAAATTAATTCTGATTTAAATAATA
>CAYPGI010000055.1:0-6263 GCA_964410275.1 uncultured Muribaculaceae bacterium
ATATGAAATATAATACAGCTGTTTCTTCTTTAATGATTTTATTAAATGAATATGAAAAATTAGAAACCATTTCTAAAAAGGATTATCAAACATTATTAATTTTATTAAATCCTATAGCTCCTCATATAACAGAAGAATTAAATAAAATAACTAATTTAGGAAATCCAATATGCGAAAGCCAGTGGGTAAAATACGACGTAAATAAATTGGAAAGTAATACATTTGAAATGATTGTTCAAGTAAACGGCAAAGTAAGAGGAAAAATGACTGTTTCAACTGATACAACAAATGCTCAAATGGAAATGCTTGCTAAAGAAATTGAAAACGTTCAAAAACATATTGAAGGAAAAGAAATAGTTAAAGTAATTACGATTCCTAAAAAGATGGTTAATATTGTAATAAAATAAACCTTATGGTTTATTTTTTTTATGTTTTTTGTTATAATTAAATAGAGGTAAGGATATGGATTTATATAAGTATGAAAAGGAATTATATAGTCAAGGAATAAAATATATTGGAGGAGTAGATGAAGTAGGAAGAGGTCCATTAATTGGCCCAGTGGTTGCTGCTTGCATCGTTTTACCAGAAAACTTTATATTAGAAGGTTTAAATGATTCTAAGAAATTAAGTGAAAAAAAACGTGATTTGTTTTATGAATATATTATTAATAATTGCGTAGTCTATGGAATCGGGATAGTAAGCGAAAAAGAAATTGATGAGATAAATATTTATGAAGCATCAAAAAAAGCTATGACCATAGCTATCAAGGAAGTGCAAAGTAAAAGTAAATTAGAACATGTCTTAGTAGATGCTATGCCGTTAGTTTTAGATGTTAAAAGTACTTCTATTATTAAGGGAGATGCAAAAAGTATAAGTATTGCGGCTGCTTCAGTAATTGCGAAAGTAACTCGTGATAGAATGATGTATGAAATAAATGAAAAGTATCCGATGTATGGATTTGATAAGCATAAAGGTTATCCAACTAAAAAACATATCGAAGCAATTAAGAAATATGGACTGATTGAAGGATATCGATTAAGTTATCAACCAATAAAAGAAATGATAGGAAGGTGAATAAAATGGCTTTAAATTCGTTTAACTCTAACCCAATGAAAGCTCCAATTAGAAAGACTGTTATTAATAATGGTTCGATTGGTGGAAGAAGAGAAATCACAGATATAAAAAAAGAAATGCTAGATACTACAAGACCAGAATTAAGAAGATCTTATATTGCTAAATATAGTCGTGAAGATAATAATTCTGATTTACCAATTTCTAATAATCAAGATAGTACTACTATTCAAAGAAATAAAATTGAAAGTATGCGTAATTTACATAAGGGCTTATAATGGATATTAGAACAGTAATAGTAGGACCACTATCTACTAATTGTTATCTTTTAATAAATGGTAATGATTGTTTAGTAGTAGATCCAGGTGATGATTATCACTTAATAGTAGAAGCAATTGGTAACTTAAATGTTGTAGGAGTTTTGTTAACTCATAGTCATTTTGATCATATAGGTGCTTTAAAAGAAATAGAAGATAAGTATCAAGTTAAAGTATATAGTAGGGAAAACCTTGAAGAAAAAGAGTATAAGATAGGTAGTTTTATATTTGATGTTATTTATACTTTTGGTCATACTGATGATTCAGTTACTTATTATTTTAAATCTGATAAAGCGATGTTTGTAGGAGACTTTATCTTTAAAGAAAGCATTGGAAGATATGATTTACCGACTGCGAGTTATGAAGAAATGAAAAGTAGTTTAAAGAAAATAAAAACATATTCTGACGATATTGTTATTTATCCCGGACATGGAGAAAAGACAACCTTAGAATATGAAAAAAAATATAATGTTTATTTACAATCGTAAGATTGTTTTTTTTGAATAAAAAAGGTATAATTAGAATGATAGGAGCTGATGTTATGTCAGGTGTAAGATTACCTAAACGTAAAAAATTATCAATAGGAAAAAAAATATCAATATATAACAAACCTAAATTAGTCTATATACCTTTAATAAGTAGCAATGATCAGAACATAACAGTCTTAGTAAAAAAGGATGATTATGTTTTTAAAGGTAGTGTCATAGGTAGAAGAAAAGGAAATTTTAAAATGCCAATTCACTCTAGTGTCAGTGGTAAAGTCCTTGATTTTGAAGAGCATACATATTTGAATGGTGAGAAGGTAAAATGTGTTGTAATTGAAAATGACTTTAAGGAAAAAATGGAAGTCAGAAGAACTCCAAATGCAGTAATTAATAAATATACTAAAGAAGAGTTTATTGATATTTTATTAAATAGAGGAATAGTAGGACTCGGAGGCGCAGTATTTCCTACTTATGCTAAATACGATGTTAAAGGTAAGATTAACACATTAATTGTTAATGCAGTAGAATGCGAACCTTATATAACAGCGGACTTTATGTTATTTAAAGAAAAAACAGAGGAGATATTAGAAGCAATTGATGCTATATTGGAAATAAATAATATAGATGAAGCAATAATTGCTACTAAGAAAAGTAATACTGTTTTAAATAAACTTTTAACTAATTTTTTAGGAACTTATTTAAAAATAAAATTAGTAAATGTTCCTAATATCTATCCAATGGGATGGGAAAGAGATTTAGTAAAAAAGGTAAAAAAAGTTACTTACAATAAATATCCGATTGAAAAAGGAATTGTCGTATCTAATGTTTCAACTATTTTTTCAATATATGAAGCATTAAAATTAGAAAAACCAGTTATTGAAAGAGTTGTAACTTTTACTGGTGAAATGTTAAAAGAACCACAAAATATTTTAGTTAAGATAGGTACACCAGTAAGTGAAGTTATTGAGTCAATTGGTGGCTATAAAAGAAATAAAGAACTTGTGTTTGTAGCTGGTGGTCCGATGATGGGGGTAGCATTACCGAGTGATGATTTAGTAGTAAGTGCTGGTTTGAATTGTGTTTTAGTTTTACATAAAATAAAACCAACTACTTTAACTGAATGTATGAGGTGTGGTAAGTGTATTAAGGTTTGTCCAGCTAAAATATGTCCTGTTCTTATAAAGGATAGTGTAAATCATATTGATGATTTAGAAGATTATAGAGCAGATCAATGTATTGAATGTGGTCTATGTTCATATATATGTCCAGCTAAAATAAATATAAGGCAATTTGTTAGAATAGGTAAGAAAAAACTAAATGAAAGGAAGTAATTATGAAAGAGTATAATAATCAAATGGGTCCATATTTAAAACATAATAATTCGACAACTAAAATGATGATTAATTTATTAATTGCATTATTACCAATCATATTATTTTCTTTTTATAAAAATGGTATTTTACCATATATGAATGGTAATACTAATTTTATTGGTTTATTTTATCCTTTAATTTTTATTGGTGTTGCGGGAGTTACAACTTTCTTGGTTGAAACTCTTTATGCTAAATTATTTTTAAAAAACAGATATGATAGTATTAGTGTGTTTATTAAAACATCATATGGTTATATACCAGGAATCTTTTTAGGTTTAATATTACCTATAAATACACCTCTATCAATACTAATTTTAGGTTCAATTGTATCTTCATTAGTAGGAAAAATGCTCTTTGGTGGATTTGGTAATAACATTTTTAATCCTGCTCTAATTGGAGCATTATTTATTACTTCAGCTTACTCATTAGTCATAGCAAATAATGGAGGATATTTAAATAGTTTTGAATTAGACACTATTAGTGGTGCAACTCCCCTTAGTAATGCTTCTGCAATGACTGAAATAGGTAGTTATAAAACATTAGTTGAACCTTATGGAAGTTTAAATGATTTCTTTATTGGTACTATACCAGGTGCAGTAGGAGAAACAAGTGCTTTCTTATGTTTAATAGGTTTTATCTTCTTAGCATTTACTAAAACAATCAAATGGGTTATACCGGTTGTCTATGTCTTAACTGTTTTTGTCATAACTTGTTTAATCGGTAATTTAAATGGTTTAGGGCTTTGGTTTCCATTATTTCATATCCTAAGTGGAGGACTCATGTTTGGGGCCGTCTTTATGGCAACAGATCCCGTAACTAGTCCAACTACTCCAGTAGGACAAGTAATATACGGACTATTTTTAGGTATTTTAACAGTCTTATTTAGATTTTTAACTCCTTATCCAGAAGGAGTACTAACAAGTATTCTGACAATGAATATGTTAGTATTTATTATCGATAAGATAGGAGCGAAATCTAGACTTAAATTCTATCATGCTGTATTACCTTTCCTAGCAGCTTGGCTAATTATTGTAGCAATGGGGTTTACTATTGGTAATAAATATAAAGATACTGAAGTAAAAGTAGATCCAAATTATAATATTCTAAGTAGTGATAAAGAGGGAAGTACTACTACTTATGTGGTTACTCAAGGGGGTTACCATGGAAATATTAAAGCAGAAATTATTATTAAAGATAATAAAGTAACAAGTATTAATATTTTAGAAATATCTGATGACTTCTATCCTAAAGTAGAAAGTGCTAATTACATCGATGAATTATTAGAAAAGCAAGATAACTTAGAAGGTGTAGATACTGTTAGTGGCGCTACTGTTACTTCTAGTAGCCTTAAGAAAATGCTAATAAATACTTTAAAGGATTATGAGGAAAAAAATGAAAAATAAGAATTTACAGGGTATCTTAGTATTAACTATTACTGCTTTCATTTGTTCACTGCTTTTATATTTAGTTTTAACAATAACTAATTAGGAGGTTATATGAAAACAATATTAAATGGAATTATTAATGAGAATCCTATTTTCGTGTTAACTTTAGGATTATGTCCAGCTTTAGCGATTACAAATAAATTTGAAAATGCATATTTAATGGGAATATGTTTAATGGTTATATTATTATTTTCCAATTTTATAATATCAATTGTTAAAAAATTAGTACCAGATAATGTGAGAATACCTGTTTATATTTTAATAATTGGAACATTTGTAACAATCGTTGAAATATTAATCGATATGTATGTACCAGTACTTCAAACTTCTTTAGGCATTTATTTACCTTTAATAGTTGTCAATTGTGTCGTTATGGGAAGAGCAATGTCAGTTGCTAGTAAAAAGGATACTGGGACAAGTATATTGGATGCGATTGGCATTGGAATAGGTTATACAGGTGCGCTATTGTTAATTGCTTTTGTTAGAGAAGTAATTGGTACAGGCACTATTACGATAATGGATGGTATATCATCGTTAACTGGTTATAAGTTAATCTTAGAATTACCAACTAATAATTTATTTCCAATAAATATTTTCGCAGGACCAGCAGGAGCCTTTATTACATTAGCCTTTTTTGTAGCACTATTTACTAAAATAAAAGGAGGTAGTACTCATGAGTCTAATTAGTTTATTTTTTACTAGTATTCTTTCACAAAACATTATCTTAACTAGATTCTTAGGAATATGTCCTTTTATTGGAACTTCTAATAAAGAGAAAAATGCTATTCATATGGGATTATCTGTTATATTAGTTGTGACATTGTCTAGTATTATTACATATTTAATTTATTATTATATATTAGTACCAACTGATACTACTTATTTAAGAACTATTATGTTTATTTTAGTAATAGCGTCTATGGTTCAATTAATGGATATAGTATTAAAAAAATATTTACCAGGCATTCATCATACAATGGGATTATACTTACCACTTATTACTACTAATTGCGCTGTTTTAGGAACAACCCTTTTAGTTATTAATAATTCTTATACCTTTGCTGAAACATTAGTTTTTAGTTTAGGAAGTAGTATTGGATTTACTTTAGTTATATACATCTTTTCAACTATAAGGGAAAGGCTAGAGACAAGTGATATATCTCCATCATTTAAAGGTATCCCAATTGCATTATTAACAGCGGCTATTATGTCACTCGTATTTATGAGGTACTTATAAATGGCATATTTATTACTGATAACCTTAGTAGGTATAACAATTATATTATATAAAAAAAATAATAACTGTTCTGATTGTGTAAATTGTAAAGGGTGTAAGAAATGATAGGGGTTTTTATTCTAACAGGAATTGCTTTTGTATTATCTTTACTACTAGTAATAGTTGATTCTAAATTAAATGAAACAGATATCGATATTGAAAGTGTATTAGAGTTATTACCTGGTTATAATTGTGGAGCTTGTGGATTTGGTGGCTGTAAGGAAATGAGCCATGAAATATTAAAAGATAAAGACAATTATAAAAGATGTATACCTTTAAGAGGTGAAGCTAAAAAA
>CAYPGI010000056.1:0-4656 GCA_964410275.1 uncultured Muribaculaceae bacterium
AGAAAAATATAGATACTTAATTGTATCTTTTTTATTATAAAAATATGGTATAATGATATCGGAGGTTTTACCATGACTGTCTTTAAAGATAATAAATATTTTAAAGTGTTTATCTTATTATTACTTTCAATCATAACATTACTTTCATTATTTTTAGATGTTAATATGATTGGTAAAAGTAATCCTCTTAATATACTTAAAGGTAATGTTTTTGTTATATTAGTGGTTGGTATTTTGATTTATCAGTTTTATAACAAACATTATTTTAAAAGTAGAAAAGCGATATTTATCTTTAAAATATTATCATTACTGTTTTCGTTATTTTTAGTAGTAGGTAATAGTTATGAAGAAATAGGAAACTGGAACTTAGTAATGGGCAGTATTAGTAATTTTATTGTTTCTATTATATTAATATTTGGATATTATAATTTAATCTTATGTACTATAAATATTATTTTTAATTTTATTAATGAGAGTAAAATATTTAAACTAAATAAACCTAATAAATGGTCAAAGTTTATATTTGAAGATCATCCAATGCTAAGCAGCATAATTATTATGCTAGTATGTTGGTTACCATATATTATAGCCTTTTATCCAGCTATATTATCGCCTGATCCAAGCAATCAAATAAAACAATTCTTTGGTTTAGAAACTCATTATATCGAAGGCGTTAACTTAATTGATGAAGATGTTTTAATAACTAATCACCATCCTGTATTACATACAGTACTACTAGGTGGTTCACTAAAAATAGGTAGGATGTTAGGTTCAGATAACTTTGGATTATTCATATATAGTATGATTCAAATAAGTATCTTTGTTTCGGTGCTAGCTTTTAGTATTAAATATATGAAAAAACTAAAGACTCCTTACTTTCTAAGAGGAATAACTTTACTAATATATTCTTTAGTACCAGTATTTCCATTTTATGCGATGTCCGCAGTTAAAGATGTTATATTTACGTCATTAGTTATTTTATATAACATCATGTTATTTGAATTAATCAAAAATAAAGAAAAGATAAAAATTAAACAAATATTTATATATATCTTTTTAATGTTAATGATTATGCTATTTAGAAATAATGGTATTTATATGATTGTTTTATCATTTCCATTCTTATTTCTAATCAAAAAAGAAAATCGTCTTAAATTAGGAATAATCTTAATTATTCCAATATTACTTTATCAAGGGTACTCTAAGGTTTTATTACCAGCGCTCCATATTACCCCTGGAAGTATAAGAGAAGTATTATCAATTCCATTTCAACAAACAGCTAGATATGTTAAATACTATAAACATTTAACTGATGAAGAAATTGAAGTAATTGATAAATTATTAAACTATGATACATTAGCTAGTAGATATAATCCAGTATTATCTGATCCAGTAAAAAAACAATTTAATAAAGATTATACAAATGAAGACTTAAAAAAATACTTTAAAGTATGGTTTAATGGATTTATGAATCGTCCTTGTATTTATGCTGAAGCGACTATCCATAATACCTATGGTTATTTTTATCCAAACACTAGTAAGTGGTATATATATTATAAGTATGATTCAAGATTAAAAGAAACTAATTCTTTTAATTATAACTATAATAATTTAAACGGAATGCGAAAAGGTTTAAGTTATTTTGGTGTAATATATCCCTTTATTCCGATTATTGGAGTAATAGTTAATATTGCATTTTGTAGCTGGGTAATTATGACAATGTCAGTTTACCTAATAGCTTTAAAAAAATATAAATATTTGATATATTTATTACCTAGTTTATCATTATTACTAATATGTGTTGCTTCGCCTGCGAATACATACTTTAGATATGCAATGCCATATATATTTGCCATTCCAACTTTACTAGCAATATTTATAAACATTAATAAGATAAAAATTGAAGGAGAAGTGAATTATGAAAAATAAAAAAATTGCTGTATTAATCCCATGTTACAATGAAAGTAAGACAATTAAGAAAGTAGTAAACGATTATAAAAAGGTTTTACCAGACGCTGATATCTATGTTTACGATAATAACTCTAAAGATAAAACAGATGAGATTGCTAAAAAAGCAGGAGCTATTGTAAAATATGAGTATAAACAAGGTAAAGGAAATGTTATTAGAAGTATGTTCCGTCAAATAGATGCTGATTGCTATTTAATGATTGACGGGGATGATACTTATCCAGCTGAAAATGCCGTTGAAATGTGTAATTATATTTTAGAAGGAAAAGCTGATATGGTTATTGGAGATCGTTTATCTTCAACTTATTTTACCGAAAATAAAAGGCCATTTCATAACTTTGGTAATAAGATTGTAAGATTTTTAATCAATAAATTATTTAATAACAATGTCCGTGACATTATGACAGGATACCGTGCCTTTAGTTATGAATTTGTTAAATCATTCCCAGTATTATCTAAAGGATTTGAAATAGAAACAGAAATGACTATTCATGCTGTAGATAAAAACTTTAGATTAGTAGAAGTACCAGTTACTTACCGTGATCGTCCAGAAGGTAGTGTTTCTAAATTAAATACTTATAAAGACGGTTTTAAAGTATTAAAGACAATTGCAACTTTATTTAAAGAATATAAACCAGCTATGTTTTTCAGTATTGTAGCTCTAATTCTTGCTTTAATATCAATTGCTTTTGGAACACCTGTATTTATTGAATACTTTAAAACAGGTTTAGTACCTAGATATCCAACATTAATTTTTTCAGGATTCTTAATGATGCTAGCGGCTCTTTTATGGATATGTGGAATTATCTTACAAGTAATAGTTAAAAAGCATAAACAATTATTTGAATTATTCTTAAATAACTTGAGGAAACATGAATAAATTAACTAAACAAATATTTAAATTTTTAATCGTAGGCGGAATTGCCTTTCTAACTGATTATGCATTACTATATATATTAACTGAATATTGCAACATATATTATTTAGTTTCATCAGTTATATCTTTTACTATTTCATTAATATTTAACTATATCGCAAGTATTAAATTTGTTTTTGAAACAGATAAAAAAGAAAGCAAAAAACATTTTATTATCTTTATAATTGGTAGTATTATTGGTTTAGGTATTAATCAATTAGTTATGTATGTAATGGTTGAATTAATGAATGTATACTATATGTTTACTAAGATAGTTGCTACAGGAATCGTTATGGTATGGAATTTTATTACTAGAAAAATATTTATTGAAAAAAAGAATGTTTAATCGATAAGATTATATTATTATAAGACAAAAAAACGAGGATCCGTTATAGATTCTCTTTTTTTATGTTATAATTATAAAAATACGGAAGGAAGTTATTATGGATTTTGATAAGATAATTAATGATTACGAAAATAATATTAAAGTGCTTTCATATATTATAAAAGAAGGCAAAGTACCAGTCATTTTAACTGCGGTACATACAGTTCCCAAACAAAAGGAAGATAAAATCAAATATAATGAACCTTATACCGCTGCCATTTGTCAGTATGTAGGAAATACGATTAATAGTTACTATATGATTAAGGCAATTGATAATGGAATTGATTCTAATTCTACTACTATTGATGACTTTAAAGAACTATTAAATCATAAAATTCAAAAAAATAATATTAAATTATTAATTGATATTCATGGCGCAGCATTGGAAAGAGATTTTGATGTCGAGTTTGGTACTTTAAAAAATATGACTATTGATATCAATACACAAAACACTTTAAAAGATTGTTTTAATAATAATGGTATTTCTAATATCAAATATAATGAACCTTTTTATGGCGGTGGTATTACAAAACACATTTATGAAAATAATGATATCGATATTATTCAAATAGAAATAAATAAAAGATTTAGAGATTGCAACGATTTAGATAAATGTAAAAGTATATGTGATTCTTTAATAGATTTTATTAAAATTTATTCAAATTATAATTAAATTAATATTAAACTAGATTTTAGATTATCATATTTATATTTTGTGATATAATAAAATTGTAGGTGTTGTATATGAAAGAAAATTATCAACTATTATTAGACAAAACAATAGAGGAAATTAAGAAATCGGATTATAAACCAAAACTTTTATTACATGTTTGTTGTGCACCATGTAGTAGCTATGTATTGGAATATCTATCTAGTTATTTTAATATTAGTTTATTGTTTTATAATCCTAATATCGCACCTTTTGAAGAATATAATAAAAGAATTGTTGAACTTAATAGATTCGTAAAAGAATTTAATCACGATATAAAAATAATTGAAGGAAGTTATGATAATAACCTATATGAAGAAATGATTAAAGGTTTAGAAAAAGAACAAGAAGGTGGTAAGCGCTGCCTTAAGTGTTATAACTTACGACTAGAAGAAACAGCTAAACAAGCTTCTAAATTAAACTTTGATTATTTTACAACTACCTTATCAATTAGTCCATATAAGAATGCAACTACTTTAAATAACATTGGAAAAAGTTTAGAAAATAAATATAAGATCAAATATTTATATAGTGATTTCAAAAAAAACGATGGATATAAAAAATCGATAGAACTATCTAAAAAATATCAACTATATCGCCAAGATTATTGCGGATGTATCTATTCAATGAATGAGGAGTATATCAAATGATAAAAAGAATTATAATTATAGTTATATT
>CAYPGI010000056.1:4756-6209 GCA_964410275.1 uncultured Muribaculaceae bacterium
GCTAAATTAGTTTTATATAATGATGAAGATAATTATTATGAATTAAAAACTAATATTGAAGGAAATAACATTAGTTTTGTGATAGGTGATAAACTTAATAATGGACTTAATTTAGATAACTTTGATATAAAAAATTATTATGTTCTTTTAAAAGTTTTTTATAAACATGATGAAAGTAAATATTATCAATTAAATAATACTACTACATATAAAGTAAGTGAATATTATCCGATTGGAAATAAGTATAAAATCAACATTAATTCAAATAACGATTTAAATACTATTGGTTTTAATATAACAAAATCTAATAATGAAAGTGTCTATGATATTATTGTTGATCCAGGTCATGGAGGATTAGATGTTGGAGCTTGTTACCGATATACAGATCCTTGTGAGACAGATTATACTATAAAATATAGTAAGGCTTTAAAAGAAAAATTAGAAAGTTATGGATTAAAGGTTGCTCTTAGTTGGACAGATGTTAAAAGTAGTGAAAAAGTCGTAGAATATGGTCCTAATGGTCGTGCTACTAAAGGGTATAGTTTAAATGCTAAATTTGTTTTTTCAATTCATTTAAATAGTGCTTATGATTATAATCTCAGTGGTTTAGAAATATATACACCTTATAATATAGATTATACTTTAGCAAAACAATTAGCAAATAACATTAAAGACTTAACAGGAACTAATTATTCACCTAATAAGCATAATAAAATACTTGATGGTGTTTACACTAGAACATTTACTAATGCTGAAATAAACGATTATAATAAAGAGAGATTAGTAAAAGGATATAAACCTTATACTACTATTACTACAAAAACACCATATTATTATATGATTCGTGAAACCGGAGGAAAGATGACTGGTGGTTACGTTGATGGTGATAATGATTTAAGGCAAGAAAACCAATATCGTTTTAGCAATATCGGAATGGAATCATATATTTTAGAATTAGGTTATATTCAAAATAAAAATGACCTCTATAATCTTAGCAATAACCAAGATAAGTATATCGATGCAATCGCAAACACTATTATTAATTATTTAGGTATTAATGAGAATAATAATTGATGCTGATGCTTGTCCATCTATAACAAAGATTGAAGGTATTGCTAAGAAATATTGTCTTGAATGCCTGATATTTTGCGATTATAACCACCATATCACGAGTGATTTCAGTACCGTAAATATAATTGGCTCTGGCTATCAAAGTGTTGATATGGCCATTATTAACCAAGTTAAAAAAGATGATATAGTTATTACTGGGGATTATGGTTTAGCTACTCTTGTTTTAAGTAAAGAAGGATATGCTATAAATCCTAATGGAATGATATATAATAGTTCTAATATTGATTATTTAATGAATATAAGACATGTAAAAGCTAAAATGAGAAGTTATTCTCGTCTAAAAGGTCCTAAAAAAAGAACTAAACAAGATGAAAATAATTTA
>CAYPGI010000057.1:0-6172 GCA_964410275.1 uncultured Muribaculaceae bacterium
TTAGTAGTTTGTCCACCATTTAAGAAATTGTCCAATATCATTCTTAAATCATCATTAGTAACTTGATGTGAAGATAAACCAGCACCCGCCAAATTATTAATGAGGGTTCTAATTCGCTTATTAATTACTTCATTATCCTTTTCCTTGAACAATAAGAAATACTCTGTATCAACAACATTATTACTCATAAACATATTAGCTTTATTAATATCTTCCATAATCAATTTTCTCTTTGCTGTATTTTGAACATTATTATATAACAATTCTAATTGTGATAAATATAAATTAATATCAACTGGTCTATCCGCAACAATAATCCAAAATTCATAATCAATCATATTGTAGACATTTTTCAAATTACTTATAATGCTATTTTGCATATCTCTTTCTAGAATAAAGATATTTCTTGGTAGAATTTTTACCCCCGTAACTTTTAGATTATTATCAAGAATAATAACCCCGTTTGTAATACTCTTTATAGGAATATCATCACTAGTATATTTACTTTTGTTGTTTGCCTTCTCCTTCATTGCCATCTAACACACACCAACCTTTCCATACAAATTTTTGCCTTGTCGTAAAAAATGTAAATGCAGACTTTAATAAAACTCTCATATTGTGATAATTTGGAATTGGTAATACCAAAAAACCTGCGATTAATCCTGGCGAAATAGCTAATAACGCCCATGTTAAAGTTTGAATTGGTAGGATTAATAATAAAAGCATCGTTATTCCTAACCCAAAACCAAATATAATTAAATCTGGCCAAGTAAACAATCCTAATATCAACATAGATCGTTTCGAATTGGCTGGTATTAAAAAATCATTTTCCATTTTTTATTTCACCCCTTTTTATTTTTTCTTTTTAACTTCTTTTTTAGAACCTATTTTATAAGAATCTTGTAATTTCTTTTGCTTTTCAGCCGCTATTTTTCTCTTAGTCAATTCGCTTTGAGCTAAGTGAACTTCTTTTTCTTTACTTCTATAATTATCTTTTGCTTTTACTTTTTGTTCATATTTTTGCCAATCTGCTTCAGAAACACCAGTCTTTTCAGCAAGTCTAGATGCTGCCCATTCTCTTTTTTCTAAAGCTTCCTGTTCAGCAGAAGTTCCTGGTGTTGCTGTATATTCATCCATAAACACCTGACGTTGTGCTTCAATTGAACTTGAATCTGAAAAACTTACAGTTTCTCCACGATCATTCTTCATTGATAAACCACCATCATAGAATCCTTGATATGTAGAAAGTTCTTGTTGAGCTTGAAATAATTCTTCTTGAGATTGATAGTAATTACTATGAGTCTCTGTCATTGTCCGACCAGTTGCTGGATCAGTATATGTTGAAGTATATGTTCCATTCTTAGTTTCAAAATCTTTATAATCGTCTTCCATTTGTTGAGCTAATGTCTTACCTCCTGTAGCCGCTGCAAATCTATCTTTATTTCTTGCACCAGCACCATAATCTGCTTTCATTGCCTTAGCATTCCTTTCTTGATTAGCACGTGTTTTTTCGATAGCACTATCAATTCCTGCTCGTCCTCCTGTAGCACCACTAACAGCACCACGACCTGCTCCTGCTAATCCACCACCAATGGCTGACATTAATGCACTACGTTTTAATTCAGGTTTACCTGATTTATCTGCATCGGCATTCCATTCTTTAGTTGCTCGATAGTTACCAATAGCAGAGCCGACTCCGGCTCCTACTAATCCACCTGCACCAAAGGCAGCTGCTTTGCCCACAGTCTTAAGAACCTTATTTTTTAATTTCATATCACCAGCATCTAGTTTCATACCTGTTAAATCTTCTAGTAATTTTGGAAGTTCTTTTGCAAACAATAATGCTCCAAATATAATAAATACTTTAACAAAAATATTATCCATTGGGGTATTATCGCTTATTCGATAAAACTCTGCGCCACCTGCTGTAATTAGTATTACAACGGCAATAGCAAAATATATTGCAATTAACCTAATAAATAATCCCAGAAAAGTAGAAATTACTGTTTTCACCCACTTATTAAACATACCAGAACCTTTTTCTCTTGGATCAAGTAATGATACAATTGGAACTGGAGCAATAAGTTGTAGGAATCCTAATTTAACTGCCCTTATTGATATATCAATACAGAATACTAATAACACATATACCAAGAAACAACCAGCTATGGCTGAAATAAGAAATGTGTATTCTATAGCGTATACTTCATCATCTTCAGCAGTAGCATAAGTAGGTTCTATTTTTTCGTTTACGATACCAGCATTTATAACCCCTAGTACATCTTTAGCATTTCCTAGTTCACTTTTTAGCACTTTGGTAGCATCCATAACATCTCCACAACTGTCATACTCTGGATAACTACATCCTTTCCATTGATCCTGATTAGGTTTAAAAAATGCTGAAAACACAGTAGCGGCCATAGTCTTACCACCAAAAGTTATTTGATCCATTTTTTCGCCATCTACTGTCATTGTTGGAGTATCAATGTTTGAACCTAAAACTATTTTAGGAATAAAATTTTCTTTTAATATAATTGATTGAAGTTCAAATGCTAAGCTAAATACAGAAGGTACAGCGACAATTGCTATTAAAACAATAAAAAAGTTTTTTATTAATTGTGCTACACCTTTTTTTTCGCTTAAAAAATCGTCAGGATTAATTATATATTTTATCATTGAAAAAGACACAATAAAAATCATTATTATCGCTAATAAAATATATATTCTACCACCAAAATCTTGAATTGTTTGAGGACTAAAAAGTCCTGTATCAGCTATTGTTACAAAGAGTATATATATTTGATCTACAAGCCAATACACAACAAAGTCAAGATATAAAAAGATTGTTCTAAATAAATCAGCAAACCATCCGCCTATTGCTTCTAACATTTTATTCCACCTAAACTTCCTATTTTACATTTTACAATAAGTAACACCATCTATTTTAATAACATCTAATAAAAACTGAATCAAAGCTGGAAATATAAATAGTAATGCCGCAGCTGCTAATCTCTTAAAAAACTTGGATCCTGCTTTCTTCAAAGCATCATTATCTTGAGATACAGTTGCCTTAATGAAATCAAGCATTCCAAATACTATTACGAGTAAAGGGGCAAAAATTTTAATATATCCAAGTATTTTTTTTAAGAAAGCTTTGGTATCTGTACTAAGAAGTACATCGCAATCAAGTTTCCCACCACCAGCTAATATAAACATATTTTTATCGGTATTTACAAATATATCATCTGCAATTGAAACTTCTGATATTGAATTAAAAATATTGTTATTTACTTTCTTTTTTTCTAATGCATCAATATCGTTAATTCCAATAAAAAGTATCGCAAAAACAAAGGCAATACTTATAGCAATCTTTTTCAAGTTATTATTCATATTATATCTCCTCTACATTGTTATAATTCATAATCATTATACCACAAAAAAAAACAATAATAAATATTTATTTATTGTTTTTCATTTATTATTAGAATATCGATTTTAAACAACCAACAATTCCAGTTGCTTTTGGTCCAGCTACTATCTGAACAATAAACTCAACTATAACTACCACAAAGAAAACAATAGCAGCCGCTAATAATCTCTTCACGAATACTTGTTGACCCTTTTTGATTTCATCTTCTTTTTGCGCAACAACTGCTTTACCTAAATCAAGCATTCCCCAAATTACTAAAAGTATTGGAACACCTATTTGAATAGCATCTATCACAGCCTTTAAAATATTTGTAATTGCTGGCGGTACTGCCTGACCACCAATTGTACACGATAAAATTTGAATGAATTCCATTATTTACCTCCTCTAATTAATTTAATTATATATAAAAACGCTACTATTGTCAATATAAATATATCTTTACCCTTGTTTTATTTTATCAAAACCTAATTTTTTCAAAAACTTGTCTAATTCTTCTGATTTTTTTTCTCTTTCATCTAATGGTGGTAAATTATAAAATACTTTTAATCTTGATTCATATTCAAAATCAGTAACATCCTTTTGATCAAGTAAGCTCTGATTTAACACAATTTTTTTGTCTTTTAATTGTTCTAGTATTTTACCATTTATCATCATTAATTTATTTAATTTTATAATTGAAGGTTCAATTAAGTAGATAATATCAGTTGCTAATTCTTCTGCAAAAACACTATCATTTATATCTAGTAAAATTACATCAGCTTCCTTGCTTTTAGCAACTATATTTGAAACCTCATTATTAGTTGTACTTAAAAAAGATTTATCCCTAAAGTATACAAAGTCTCGCTTATCTACTTCTATAGCAATTACATTGTAAAAATCTTCTAGTCGTTTTTTTATCATATAGATTAGAGATGTAGCTCCAGACTGTTTAGTAACATTCTTTAACCCTAATATTCTGGCACTTTTTCCTTCGTTATAAACACTTGGATTACTATTAGGAGTTTCTACCACCACTTTATTTTCTAATTGGTGAATATGTGCGACATCTCGATAAGAATTAGGATGATTGTATAAATACATTATCCCTTCAACATTTTTGGTGAAATTATAAATTCCCATTGATATAAGTTTGGATAAATATTCACCAGATGTACTTTCTAACGAATCATCTAACAGCAATATTACTTTGTCCATATCTAAAGCTATAGATAATTTTTGTAAGTTTTTTATTTCTTTATAATTTTTGATTGCTGTTATATCTAAAATAATTCTTTGAAAATAGAAATTTTGGAAAGTAGCAATAATTTCTTCAACGTCAAATTCTCCATCCATTGTTTTAATAATTTCAATATCTAGAGATTGTAACATTGACTTATATCGATTTGAAATTATAACATTCATTTAATTCACCTTTTCTAGCTTATATATCGACAAACGGTCTAGTTTGACCAGTTAATGGAAATTCTATAACATCACCAATAATTGGAAATTCAAATGATATAAAAACCGTTACAGTATAATAATAACCTCTAACGTCACTAAACATATAGATACAATATCTATAATTACCTAAAGTATTAATAGCATATTCTCCATTTAATGATGGACAAGCTTTTCGTGCACCTCTAGTGACTTTATAACCTGCCTGGCTTAAAACATTATTTATTTCTGTTCTAACAGTTCCATTATTATAGGTTTCGTACTTTTCAATTATTTCAATTATTCTTGTTTTAATTTTAAAGGTCTTAGAATAACTAAGTGACCCCACTAAAAGAACAATAAGTATACCGATAAAAATTATAACCAAGTTAAATATATAAGAATTCGCTATTGATTCTCTCATTTTTTATCATTCCTAACTAAAATCGGTATATACGATCTGATTTTGTATAAATAGGTATCTTTATAAAAGTATCAAAAAAAGGAAAATCAAAATATATGTAAGTAATAATTCCATAACTATAATGTCTTGAATCCCCATCGTTATCATATAAATAAACACAATATGGGAAACTTGCATCTTGAGCTTGTAATACCCCACCATTTCTAGTTGAAGGACATTTAACTTTTGTAGTTGAATATCCAATTGTCTTTAAAGTATTAAATATATCTGTTCTAGCCTTGGTATTATAACCTTCATATTTTTCAATTATACTTATTATTCGATTGTTTACTTTGAAAGCTTTATAATAACTAAGAGTTGCGGCTAAAAACGCGAAAATCAATACAATAAAAATTATAATTAAATTGTATAAAAATACGCTTCCTATACCTTCTCTCATTTATATCACTCCCATTAATTATCGATACGTTTAATCATAATAGATGTTCAGTATAGAAGAAAACGATTGTCCAATAAAATATCGCACAAATATTTTCTTCCATACTTATTTTTTTCTTTATTACTATCTATTTGCTCTTGATTCATTTTCACAAGTTCTATATTCTGCTGCTGCTGATCCTCCAACCTTTGTAGTATCACATGAACCACCAGTCCATACCCCACCAACGTTAGTACAGCATGCTTTTTTCGAAGTGTTAGACATCATACTAGTAATAATTGGTGTTACAACTGCTGCAATTACTCCAATAAGGATAATAGCTACTACTGTTAAGTTCGCTTCTCCTGCTGCCTCTTTCATCTTATCACCGCCTTCATTATTTTATACAACCTAATTATATCATATAATAATTAGGTTTTTCAATATTATTTTACATCATTTTACATATATTATAACAACT
>CAYPGI010000058.1:0-6162 GCA_964410275.1 uncultured Muribaculaceae bacterium
TCTTATTTTTATTATAAAAATCATTCAATTCCTTATCCTTAAAAGTATAAAAAATACCTTCATGCTTTTTATATACTTTCATAGTGTCATTATAGCCTAATTGCAAATTTCTATTTGCCATCTTCTTATCAAAAAAAGTAGGGAAACCTAATTTACTTTTAGGTTCAATATATGTTATTTTAATATTTTTGTTTTTTACAGGTTTAAGTTTTCCAAAAACGCCAATATAAACAGCTATGATTTCTGTGGCTCCCATATCAATAGCAAGATTAATAGGCAAGTTATCATAATATCCACCATCAATATAATATTTATCATCTATTTTTTTCTTTTTAAAAAGAGGATATATTGTAGCAGAAGCTATTATATAGTCTTTTATTTTATTAGGATCCGTTTCACTCTTTTTTATCATTTTTGGTTTCTTATTATTAAAATCATAAACAACTAATCCATAATCAATACTAGAATTCAAAAAAGATTTTTCATTAAAATATTTATTAAGATTTTCTTCAAGGGGTTTTATTTCCAATCCCTTTTTAAAATATGCATCCTTCAATAGTTTTTTTATAATCTTTCTTTGAGTTAATTTTTCGTTTTCAAAAAAGGTATCATTAAAAACTTCTTTAAAATTAATATTAGACCAAAAATCCATAACTTCTTCAAAGTTATTTTGAACCATAAACGCTCCGTTTAAGGCTCCAACTGAAGTACCAGTTATAATATCATATTTTATATTAAGTTCACGAAGTGCCTTCCAAACTCCTATTTGATAAGCACCTCTTGATCCACCACCAGATAACACCAAAGCTCTTTTCATATTTAACACCTAAACTATTATATCAAATTAATAATATAAAAGAAAACAGAGAATTACTCCCTGTCTCTTATACGCTTATTTATAAGTTCCGTTTGCAATTTCGATTGCTTTTTTAACCATATTTCCACAGTTTCTTGAAGATACAGAACCCCATCCTTCATTTTCAACTATATTAGATACGCCTAATTGACTCGCAATCTTCTTTTTTAAATCTTCTGACATAATACTTTTACTCATAAAACAAACCTCCTTTATACTAGCGTACATATTTAGTATGTTTAATTTTCAAAAAATAATGTGGTTTTCTAAGATACTTTATTTACTCTATAATGCATTAAAGCTAGTAAATACATTATTGAAAAATACATATAATTTTGCATAATGTAATCATAACTATATTCATTATAGCCTTCACCACCTATTAATTTATGAGTAAAGTTAGGTTCTAAATAATATCTTAAATGAATCAAAATTACTATTGCAGAAATAACAATTATTAAAATATCATTCGTTTTATTGGTTTTATGATAAATATCATTAAACCCTAATAAAATTAAAAGAAATAAAAAGGTAGGATATATTACTACAAAAAGATTTTTTAATTCCATAGAACATCCAATCGAAAAGAAGCAAGCTAATGTAGTAAAAAATATATATAAGAAAAGAGCTGTAGAAAATACCATTAGTAACAGCAAAGTTACATTATATATAAACTTATGTTTCTTAATCTTTTCCTTATTATAAAACATAAGTATCGTTATTGTAAAAAGAAGTGAAATCAATATAGGAAGAATTATCCCTATACCACTGGTATACATAAAACAAAAGGAAATTAAAGTGGCAATAATAGAAATAATATATTTTATTAATCCTCTCTTATTCATTTATTTCACCTACTTCTATAATATCTTTAAGTAATATGTTATCCATTTTAACTCCATAATATATAAAATCCTTAATATAGTTTATAATTTCCTTACTAATATTCCTGTTATTGTAATATGGGACTTGTATTTGTTTCGATAATTCAATATAATTCCCCATTATAAGATCAGCATAAGAACGACAAATAAGGATATTATCTATTACACTAGAATCATAATTGTGAACAATCTTATACACCCCCTTATTAGTAGTAGATGAAGCATAAATAAGAAGATGCTCACTATATTTAACATAAAATTCTATTATTTCTGGAAAAGTATAATTTGCTTTTTCAAAATAGTATAGCCTATTTTCTTTTTTTAAACTTTCTTCTAACTTATTAACAAAAAATAATATTTCTTTATAATCTTCTTCACTATAAATGCCTCTATCTTTTTTTATTTTTTCTATGTTATTTTCAATTTCTGTGAACTCATGAGTGCTTGGATAATTGCTAAAAGCATGATGATATTTTTTATTTAAATAATAAATACTCTTAAAATTAGAAAAAACTAACATTAAAGCTATAACCGTAATAATAAAAATTGATGTTGTATTAAAGTATTTTTTAAATCTGTATTTTAAGTTTTCCTTTGAATAATTCATAGATTCAATTATACTTTCATTATTTACAATTTCGTCTTTATTTAATCTTCTACCTTTAAGTATTTCTAATATAGAAATATTAAGTATTCTAGATAAGTCATCCAGTAACGATATATCTGGACAACCTAATCCCCTTTCCCATTTAGAAACTGCTCGATCAGTTATTCCTAATTTATCCGCAAGTTCCTTTTGTGTTAATCCTTTTTCCTTTCGTAAACTGGCAATTAAAAATCCTGTTTTACTGTAATCCATCTAATCCCTCCTATTATCTTAATTATACCTTTTAAAAATAATTGAATCAACAAACGGATAGTTGAGTTGACATAATTAAAACATTAGATAATTATCTAATGTTTATCTTGCTCTTATAGATTGCTTCTTTTGGCTTGCTATAAGCCAGGTAAGTTCTGCAAAAGAATCTTCTTCATTTACATTTTTAGGTTTAACATTTTTATAACTTTCATCTTTTTTACCCATAAAATAATTAACACTTTCTGAAGGTAATATTAAATAATTGTTATTGCTATCAATTTTTCTTATACCTTGATTCATATCTTTAGCATCCTCTAGATCATAGTCAAAGCGTTCTTCAATACTTATACCTACACCACTTACCTTTTTAGAATATATTCCAATAGATATATCATCAAAAGATAAAGTACCATTACCATTATCCACAAGTAAAATAGTATGCATATCATCTTCATCTTTACAAAATAAAACTAAACTATATACATTAACCTTTTCTAATAATATTTTATATACATAAGAAATAGAATTACATATCCCTTTATTATTATTTAAGACATCCATTATTTCTTTTTTTATATCTTTATTTTGGTTATATAATTCTTCTTCATCAAATTCTAATGTATCGCATAAATAATCATAAATTTTCTTTCTTCTTTCATATATTGAAAGATTATGATAATCATCATTATTAAATATAGTTTTAAGTTTTTGTTCTATTAATGGTTCAATTTCACTCCAATTTAACAATATAAACACCTCAATATAGTCATATTATATCATACATAATACATTTAATTAAAGGAAAACACGAATGAAAAAATGTAATATTATTATAGTATAGTTTAAAACAAAGTATACTAATTTAATTACTTTATGGAGGTAAAAAATGTATAACAATATCGATGACTTAAAATCAAAATTTGATATTATTTCTAAACAGGGATGGATAAAGAGTAAATATTATGGTACTGGTAGTGGTGGACAAACTTTTGAATATCTTTTAAATAAACCAATCGAAAACTTTGAAATACCAGATTATGAAGGTATTGAGATAAAAACAAAAAATGCAATTACAAATAAATATATTACGATGTTTAACGCAACTCCGGATAGTGCGTATGCGATTGGAATAAAAAGAATAAGGGATACCTATGGATATCCTGATAAAAAATTAAATAATACTAAAGTATTTAATATTTCTATTTTTTCTAATACAACTGTTACTATTGGCAGAAAACATTTTTTTAGATTAAAAATAAATCTAGACGAGAAGAAAATATTTATGTATGTTTTCGATAAAAATATGTTCTTAATCGATAAAACAATATTTTGGTCTTTTGATTTATTAGAAGAAAAATTGCAAAGAAAAATGCAAACATTGGCTATTATCAACACTTCTTATAAAAAGGAAGGAAACATTGTATATTATAAATACGATGATATATCTTTTTATAAGTTAAGGAGTTTTGATCACTTTATTAGTGCTATTGAAAAAGGCTTTATAAGAGTTACTTTTAAGATAGGTACTTTTAAAAGTGGAAAGAGAATTGGTCAGATTCATGATCACGGAACTAGTTTTGATATTCATATAGACAACCTCAATTGCTTATATGAAATAATAGAAACTTAGTTTTTAAATATTTATACTTAATGTTTGGACCTTTTGGGTTGCAGGGTACAAAAAAACTATCTATTTTGATGGTTTTATTTTCTAATGATCGGGAAAACAGGGTGAAAAAATGATGATTCTATCAATTTCTAACCGTTGGTTTATAGATGTTTTCCTTACTACAATTTACTACATTTTCCTATTTTCTACAAACTTTAAGATAATTTTTAGAGAACAGGAAGTGTAGTTTTTTATTCCCAATATTTTTTTATCAGTATTAGCAAATCTTTATTTAATTCAAATTTATCATTTTCAGTTTTGCAAATTAGTTTATCACTTTTACAATATGGACATTCATAGTTATGGTAAATTCCATCATCAAAAGATTTTCCATCAAATATTTTTAAACATTCGAGACACCCTACTGAAATTGCACAATATGAATCATCATGTTGTTCATGAGGATTTTTATAAGCTTCACTTACTAAAGATAATTCCTCATCAGTTAAATTATGTTTCCTCATATTATAATTATCAATTATAAATGAAAGATAATCAAAAATAATTTTTCTTGCTCTTAATGCAAAAGTCATACCTATAGTTAATAAGACTATCAATACTATCAACCAAATAATTAATAACCTCAATTCCCAAGGTAATATATATTTTGTTTCTTCCCATTGATTAGATACATGTATTCCATAAAATAACCAAAGCACAAGAAATAACATAAAAAATATACATGGAAAGAAATTTTTGAAATACTTTTTTTTAAAACATGAGTTTTCTTTATTATGTATTAAACTTCCCACCCAATTTATATGCGTAGTCGCAAACATGAACTTATATAATTCTTTTTTATATTCTTTTGTATTCTTGTTTAGTCGTTTTATCTTTTTAATTTCAAAAGGATAATAATCAAAAATATGATAATCCATTTCAAATCACCAATACAATTATAGCACAAAAAATTATGATTTATATACTCTTAAAAAATTTCAAATTCAAAATAGAAAGGAAAACAAATAGAAGTAAAGGATAGCACTAGAACGAAGAGCGTCAATGACGCTTCGTTGGGTGTACTATTACTTGATTATTCTATGGACTTTTATGGATTAGAGAAAAATATTGCTAGTAAGGTCGGAAATTTTCCAAAGAAGAAATATATTAGAAAAGTAGATTTTTGGACTTATGAAGAGTTTTTAAAGTTTATTAAGGTTGTAGATGATAAATTATACTCTGCATTATATAAGACTTATTTTATACAGGAATGCGTTTAGGAGAGTCTTTAGTACTTTATTGGAATGATATTAAAAGTAATTACTTAGAAGTCACTAAAACACTTGCTAAAGACAAAAGAGAGGGAGATTACTTCAAAGACCACAAAATCAGTAAGAAAGATTCAATTAGATGATGAAACAATAAATACACTTGAAAATTTAAAATCTTTTTATCAATTACACATTGGATTTAGTAATGATGGGTTCATTTTTGGTGGATTGTATCCAATGTCACAAACAACAGTCGGAAGAAAAAAAAATGAATATTGTATTAAAGCAAAAATTAAACAAATTAAAATATACGATTTAAGGCATAGTCACGCAACATTGTTATTATCTAGAAGTGTCCCAGCAAAAGATTAGGACACGCAGATATGATAATGATATTACATGTATATTCACACTTGATTCCAGAAGATGAAGATAAAGCAATAAGTTTGATTAATGAATTAAACAAAAAAAAACAAGTTAGTTCTGAAGGACTACAATTGTCCAACTCTTCCAACTTGGTTAATAATATTATACTACACGATAATAAAAATAGAAACGAAAAAGTTAATTTGTGCTACTTCTATTTTTACTTTCCGTATTATCTCTTCTCTTTAATAATAAAATGGCCACAATCCACTTCATAAAGAATATCAACCATTTCGTCAATGTCCTCTTTGATATGG
>CAYPGI010000059.1:0-6101 GCA_964410275.1 uncultured Muribaculaceae bacterium
TGTTTTTTTAATATTATAATCACTACTTATATCATCTTCAGATATTGGGTTTGAATCACTAATCAGTTCTCCATCCTCTAATTCAACAATTCTGTTAGCATAAGTATAAGCTAACTTTGAATTATGAGTAACCATAATAACTAATTTGTCTTTAGATATTTCTTTAATTAAATCCATAATTTGAATACTAGTTGTAGAATCTAAAGCACCTGTCGGCTCATCAGCTAAAATAATATCTGGATCATTAGCTAAAGCTCTTGCAATCGCAACTCTTTGCATTTGACCACCAGATAATTGATTTGGCTTTTTGTGAACATGATCCTTTAGTCCAACTTTATTTAATACTTCTTTAGCTATTTTTCTTCTTTTCTTTTTTGAAGCACCACTTAAAGTCATTCCCATTTCAACATTTTCTAAAACAGAAATATGGCTTATCAAATTATAGTTTTGAAAGATAAAGCCAATGCAATTATTACGATATGCATCCCAATCTTCATTTTTAAACTTTTTAGTAGATTTACCATTGATAATTAAATCACCACTATCATAGCGATCTAAACCACCAATTATATTAAGTAAAGTTGTTTTACCACTTCCACTTGGACCTAAAATACTAACAAATTCATTTTTACGAAATGTTATAGTTAAGTTTTTTAGTGCATGTTGAGTAAAACTCCCAGTTGTATAACTCTTTTTTATTTTTTTTATTTCGAGCATATATTTCTCCTCTTCTAAAGATATTTTTAATATACTAACAGTATAATTATATACAGAAGATTACATTTTATTTGGTTTTTTATCTATAGCTACTAAAATATATATACCTAAAGCAATAAGCAATATTAATGTACTAGCCATAACAATGTATAACAACATACTATAATCCTTACTAGTAGCATCTTTTACTACTTCTTTTGTTTCCTTTTTTTCTTCATTAGTAACTTTGACATCATTTTTTTCTTCTTTCATTACAGTCACTATATAATCTGTTTTTTTACCATTTTCCGCTGTAACTGTAATAGTCACAATATTCATACCTTCTATTAAATCATTATTCCCTATAACTTTTACAGTAGCTTTACTAGAAGTTGCTATTGCTTTTACTTCAAGATCTTTGACATCACTTTTAACAATCATAGTATATTCTCTAACAGATGACTTAAATACTGGATCTATTTTCCCTGACGTAATAGTTAAAGACTTCAAAGAAGAATCAGTAGAACGATTATCCGTTCTATTAATATTTACAACATAAGTTTTTTGAGTTTTATTTTCAGCAGTAACAATAATATTAAATTTATTATTACCATAATTTAAGGTTTTTGATCCTAACCCAGATACAGTTGATAAAGTATCTGTTTTGACTGCTGATATATTTATAGTCTCTACTCCACCATCAACTATCACATTATATGAAAGAACATCCTTATTGAAATTTGGAGATAATGTACCTTTATCAAGAGTTATACTATTTAATGTCGCAATTGATGATAATAACTTTTGTACAACAATACTTTGACTTCCTATTAAAGGAATATCAATTTCATCACTATTAGTTAAAATAGACTCATTAAAACTAATAGGCATAGTAGTATTAGACGCTGCTTCATTTGAAATTTTAAATGTACAAGTAAGCAACGGAACATCAGTATTTAATGAAACTATTTCTGATACTGAAGGTGAAGTTAATGGTTGATTATTCCTATCTTTACAAGATTTAAAATCCAATAATGAATGAGTAGTTAGATTTATATCATAACTAACTATGGGATTGGTTTCTGTTAGACCATTAGTTGTAACTATTATTGTTACATCACTTCCTGGATACTTATCACCTGTTACTGAAATAGTTGCACCTATTTCATCAGCTTTTACGTTATCAACAAAACTTATTAATAACAAAACAATAAATAATATTAATTTTTTCATATGCCCTCCAATTATATAGGATTATATCACTTTTGTTTAATTGGTTCAATTAAGGATAAAGACACTTTGTTTTTATCTATATGAATATCTTCAACATAACAATCAACAATATCCCCAACACTTACTACTTCCATAGGGTGTTTAATATAACGATTAGTTAGTTTAGATATATGAGCTAAACCATCATTTTTTAATCCAATATCAATAAACACTCCAAAATCAACTACATTTCTAACTGTTCCTTGTAGTTTCATTCCAACAGTTAGATCCTCAATATGTAAAATATCACTTCTAAGTAATGGTTTAACCATTTCATCTCTTGGATCACGATTAGGTTTAATAAGAGACTTAACAATATCTTCTAAAGTATATATATCTGTTTTAAGGATATCTTTATACTTATTTATATCAAAGTCCTTAAAAGCATCAATTAATTGATTGGTTCCTATATCATCTGTTGTTAAATTTAACTCTTTTAATAAATTAAGAGTAATATTATAACTTTCAGGATGAATACCAGTGACATCTAATACATTATTTCCATCAATTATTCTTAAAAACCCTATTGCTTGTTCATAGGTATCATTACCTAATAGTTTAGCTTTTTTAATTTCTTCACGAGATTTAATTTTACCTTTATTATCGCGATATTCTAATATCTTATCAATGTTTCTCTTATTTATCCCCGACACATATTTTAATAAGGAAGCACTGGCTGTATTAATATTAACACCTACTGAATTAACTGCCTTACTTACAACAAAATCTAATGATTCCGTTAACTTTTTATTAGATACATCATGCTGATACAAACCTACTCCAATACTTTCAGGATCTATTTTTACTAATTCACTTAACGGATCTTGCAGTCTTCTACCAATACTAATAGCACTTCTTTCTTCAACATGTAAATCAGGAAATTCACTGATTGCTAATTTAGATGCTGAATAAACACTAGCACCTGCTTCATTAACAATAATATATTCAACTTTTCTTTTAGCTTCTTTTATAACATCAACAATAAAACTTTCACTTTCTCTTGAAGCTGTTCCATTACCAATAGCAATAATATCAATATTATATTTTTCAATTAAATCAAGAATTATTTTCTTACTCTTTTCATATTCATTCTTAGGTTCGTGTGGATATATAACTTTTATATCAATTTTTTTCCCAGTTACATCAATAACTGCCAGTTTACAACCAGTACGATAAGCTGGGTCAAACCCTAATACTATTTTATCTTTCATTGGCGGTTGTAATAAAAGTTTCTCTAAATTCTTTCCAAAGTTATCAATTGCCACTATTTCTGCTGCTTCAGTAATATCACTTCTTATTTCTCTTTCAATACTTGGTTTAATTAATCTTTTATAACTATCCTTAATGGCATCTTTAATAATGTCATTAATAAAAGATACTTTATTACCAATTACTTTTCCTTCTAAATAAGATAATATTTTTTCTTCTTCAATATCTATATTAACTGTGATTATTTTTTCTTTTTCAGCACGATTAATTGCTAAAGTACGATGGGGTTTAATATTTTTTATACTTTCTTGATAATCATAATACATCTCATAAGTTTTATTTTCATCATTAGCATCTTTTTTCTTCTTACATATAATTGTTCCAAATAAATAAGTATTTGTTCTAATCCATTTACGATATAAAGCTACATCACTGATACTTTCGCTTATTATGTAACCAGCTCCTGTAATAGCATCTTCTAAAGTTTTAACTTCGTTATTAAGATATTTGCTAGCTAAGTCTTTTAACGAACCATTAGTTGGAAAAGTTAATAACTCTTTTGCTAAAGGTTCTAATCCCATTCTAATAGCTTCTGTTGCTTTCGTTTTCTTCTTTTCTTTAAATGGTCTATAAAGGTCTTCAACTTCTACTAATTTTTCAGAAGATAATATTTGATTTCTTAATTCCTCAGTCATCAATCCTTTTTCTTCAATTAATCTAATAACATCTTCTTTTCTCTTTAATAAATTTACTTGATAAAGATAATATTCATTAATACTTCTGATTTGTTCTTCATCTAGTGCACCTGTTACTTCTTTACGATATCTTGAGATAAAAGGAATAGTATTTCCTTCTTCTAATAGTTTTAAAGTACTTTCTACTTGACTTTCTTTAATATTTAAATTTAAACTTATCTCTTTTATTATTTTGGTATTCATAACTGCCTCTTTTCCTTATCTATTATATCATTTTTGTTTGCTCTTTTTATATAAACTAGCTTTTTTTATAATACTACTTCCATACTTTACTTTAAGTTTGTCAACCACTGTATCTAATTTATCTTCTTTCTCTTTGATTTCAAAACAATCAAATAATGATATTTGATGATTGACTTTATCAGTTAAGTTATCTAATCTTACTCCTACTAATCTAATCGGTTCGTTATTCCAAACATCGTCAAATAATTTTTTAGCAACCTCCAATACTTCCTTAGTATTATTAGTGGCATTAACCATTTTTTTTTGATGAGAACAACTCTTAAAATCCTTATCTTTCAAAATTATTGCGATTGTTGAAGCATATCTTTTTTCTCTTCTTAAGTCAATAGTTACATTTTCAACTAATGATTCTATTACTTGATATATTTCATTCTTATTAGTTAAATCATAAGAAACAGTTGTTGAATTACTAATTCCCTTTGATTGAGTATATTCAGTAACTACTTCACTATTATCAATTCCATTAGCCATTTCGATTATTCTATAAGATTGATTTTTAAAATATTTATATAAATTATTAGGATTACATATACTTAAATCACCAATTGTATTAATTCCTAATTCTTTTAATTTAGCACTACTTTTTTTACCAATACCGAATAAATCACTAATTGGTAAAGGATACATTTTTTCTTTTATTTCATTCATATATAAAGTATGTACTTTATCTGGTTTTGAAAAATCAGTTGCCATTTTTGCACATAACTTATTATTCGCTATTCCTATATTAACTGTAAATCCTAAAGTGTTTTTAATTTCATCCTTTAGTTTATAGGCAAAGGCTAACGGATCTCCATGTAAATTTTTCACTTTAGTATAATCTATAAAACATTCATCAATACTGAACTGTTCTATATCGGGTGAGTAATTACTTATTAATTTAAATAATTTACATGACATTATTTGATATAACTTATGATTAGGTGGATAAACTCTTAATCCAGGACATTTCTTTCTAGCACTATATAAAGTTTCACTAGTATAGATCCCTAGTTTCTTTGCAGCATTAGATTTAGCTAAAACAATACCATGCCTTTTTGATTCATCTCCACCAATAACAGCATAACTATTCCTTATATCATATTTACTACCATTGTTTAAAAGATCGACTGCTGTCCATGATAAGAAAGCGTTATTAACATCAATATGCATAATTATTCTATCCATATTATCACCATATTAATTTTATCACAAACATTTGTTTAGGTAAAGAAAAAGATAGATAAAATTAAATCTATCTTATTATTTAATTGTTATTTTTACATTCCTAAATAAGTAATTCTTGCATAGCCGTTTCCTGAATTTCCTATCATTGTTCCACCACTTGGATTTGGCATTGAAGCATTACCCGCAATGGTTTGACCTGATGTGACACCGCCAGTATAACTAGAGCCGCCACCGCCATCATAATTAGCACCACCACCGCCACCATTATAACCACCAGTTCCGCCATCATATCCTTCATCACCAATACCGCCGGCTCCGCCTAGTCCATCTGTAGTTCCACCTTTTCCATTATAAGTAATGTTTATACCACCTCCGGCATTTCCACCACCTAAAGCAGTTCCATCAAAACCTCTTTTATATGATTCAGAATAATCAGTGGCGGTGTCTCCACCACCGCCGCCGTAACCACCTATACTGTTATATCCACACGAAGCTCCGCCACCACCACCAGCTACAATTAATCTTTCTGAAGCTGTCAATGGTGTTGTTAAGGCCTTAGAAGTTCTTATTTCAGAAGCTCCCCCACCTCCGGCACCATATTCTCCGACACTTTCACCAGCACTTCCAACATATACATAAATTATTTGACCAGCTGTTAAATAGTAATTTCCTGATGAATATGTACCTTTACCACCTTGAATAACTACCTCATATCCATCATCAAGAGAATTTCCTCCTTGAGCACCCCAAACTTCAAAT
>CAYPGI010000060.1:0-1922 GCA_964410275.1 uncultured Muribaculaceae bacterium
AATCATCTTTAAGCACTTTAAAGTATCTACGATAGATTACCTCTTTCATAGTACCATAATCATCATTTTTATCGATTGTAATCTTAAATTTTCGATAATCATTTTTACTAGGTATACCATCTTTAAATACAACCATTCCTGATACATTAAAATTACCAAAAAGGTTTGAATTATCAAATATTTCAATACGATCTAATTTACTTAAATTTAGTAATTCCATCAATTCAGTATTAGCACCACTTGTTTTTTCTTCATCTTTTTTTATTAATTCAATTTTTTCTTTTAAGGATATTTTAGCATTATTATTAGCCATTTCAATTAATCTTAGTTTATCACCTTTAAGTGGTTTTTTAATACTAATTCCTAGATATGATTCCAATATTTTTTCATCTACAATAGATGGAACCAATATTTCCCTAGGTAATATCATATCCTTATCATAAAAAGTAGCAATATATCTAGTTAGTTCATTATCGATATCATCAATTAGTGGCATAATTTTAGAATGTCTTTCAAGTATTTTACCACTTCTTATAAAGAAAACTTGAATACTCAAATAATCATTCGCAACATGATATCCAAAAATATCTCGATTAATATTATCATTAATTTCAACTTTTTGTTTAACTAAAACAATATTTATATAATCTAATAAATCTTTTAATTCTTTAGCTTTTTCATAATGAAGATTATTACTTTCCTTTTCCATCTCGCTTTTAATACGATCGGTTATTAAAGTATGATCTCCCTTTAAAAATCTAATGATTTCTTCTTCCATTTCTTTTGTTCTTTGTTCATCAATATCATATACACAATATCCTAGACACTGATTGATATGATAATAAAGACATGGCTTTTTATTATAAGTTGCACACTTTCTTAAAGGGTACATTCTATTTAATAGATTAACGGTCTCTCTAGCTGCGGTGACATTTGGATATGGTCCATATAATCTATGGATATTTTTCTTTTTTCTATTTATATTTCTTACAACTAATAGTCTTGGTACTTTCTCATTAGTTAATTCAATATAAGGATAACTTTTATCATCTCTCAATAAAATATTATACTTAGGATCATATTCTTTAATTAAGTTTAATTCTAATATTAAAGCTTCTGTTTCACTACTTACAACCATATATTCAAAGTCTACAATTTCACTTACTAATTTAGCGGTTTTACCAGTATGAACACCTCTAAAATAAGAATTTAATCTATTCTTTAAAGCTTTAGCTTTACCTATATAAATAATTATTCCATCACTATTTTTCATTAAGTAGCAACCTGGTTTATTAGGTACTAAACTTAACTTTTTCTTAAGCATAGCATCACCTCTTAGACTTTGATTTTTTCTTTACTTTTTTATATTTATGAAATGCCGCAACATTGGTAATAGCAAGGATAGCTTCATTTATTATTCCTATATATGAACTAACAAAAATATTATATATCATCCACATAATAGATACTAAAACATTACCTATTCTTATATCATTTGGATCATCTTTTAATAATAAGTATGTATAAAAAATAGTAGCAATAGTCGGGATTAAAGATACAAAACCGTTATACATAAGCATTCCAACAAAAATAAAAATTATTGAAAATATTATACCATAAAAAATAATGGTCTTTTTATCTTTCTTATCATATAAAAAGATATTACGAATGACGGTGATTAAACAAATAATTCCACCACTCATCGCACCAAGTAAATAGTAATGTATAGACAAAAATATATTAGCAATTATTTGCATAAAAATAATTTGCTTTTTTTCTTTAAGCCAAAAACTCAAAATTACAAATGCAAATCCTATTAAACCTACTATTTGTATCCATATCATACTACCACCATATATGATTATATCATAATCCAAACGCTAATTGTAAAAAGATTATTATAAGATATAATCACTTTACAA
>CAYPGI010000060.1:2022-6099 GCA_964410275.1 uncultured Muribaculaceae bacterium
GTCTTTTTATCTGAAGAATCCTTTTCTTTTTGGTTCTTCTTTTACTTCTTCTTTCGGAACAATGCTTTCTTTAACAGTTTTTAAAATTTCTACTGTTTCAGAAGAACTCAGTAAATTATATTCTGGTTTTCTCATAGAAATTTCACATAGTCTAAGTAGATTAGCAACTTTTTGTTCTTTTGTGTTTTCATTTAAAGCATTAATTAAAGATCCATCACCAAATTCATTTGAGAAGTTTTTTAGTTCTCTTGTTAATGATGGTATTTCTCTTCTAATTGCATATCTTAATGAATCCATTACATCTGTTTCATAACTCATTATTTTCCCCCCTATTTTTCGTTGTGCTGGATATTATAGCATATCATTTTTTAAAATGCAAATCCGTTGTGCTTATGATTCTGTATAATAGTTCTGGGAGAAAGTTAATCAACTTATTTTAAATCAATTTTTTTTGTTTTTTGTTTTCCTCTACTAGACCTTACACTTGCTATATCACTAAATTCATCCTTAAGATTTATATAAATATCCATTACTTCTTCAGTAGTAAAAATATTATAGTAAGGTCTTTTCATAGAAATTTCACATAAAGTAATTAAGGCAGAAACATTATGCGCTCTTGTATTTCTATTTAAAGCTTCGATAAGATTTTCGTTTTTCACACTCATATCAAAGACTTCACCTTTAATTGCTGACACTGCTTCTTGAATAGTGTTTTTAAGTTCCTTAAGTTCTTCTAATTCCTTTTCCATTATTAATCCTTCTTTCACTACAACATTATAGCATGTTTTTTTCTAATAAATGGCAATATTTTTATGTTTGTAAAAATATATATAATAAGATATAATTGTTTTGGTGATTGCATGAAATCAATTAAAGAAAATAAAACTAACGAAATTGTTATAAATAAATCAAGATTTATTTGTAAATTAATAAAAATTAATAACGAAGAAGAAATAAAGAAATATTTAAATAATATCAAAAGTGAATATAAGGACGCTACTCATTATTGTTACTCGTATATAATTGATAACATTAAAAGGTTTAATGATGATGGTGAACCAGGTGGAACAGCTGGGATGCCAATACTAAACGTTTTAGAAAGTAATAAATTAAATTATATATTATGTGTAGTGATAAGATATTTTGGTGGAATAAAATTAGGAGCTGGAGGTTTAGTTAGGGCTTATACTAAAGCTGTGACCAAAGCTTTAGATGTAAGTAATATAGTTAGGTTAATAGAAGGTCAAAAAATAACTATTGAGTTTAATTATAATAAAGTTAAATATATTGATAGCATTTTAAAAGATATAGAGATAATCAACAAAGAATTTCAGGATAATATTATTTATACTATTTTAATTAGTAATGAAAAGTATTATGAATTAGAAAGTTTATTAATAGAAAACACTTTAAATATATCAAAAAAAGAATCATTATATATATGATTCTTTTTAAAAGGAGTATCATAATAAAAAATTATATATTACACTAGGAGTGTGATATATGAATAGTGAAATTATTATTTTTTCAAATGGAGAAATAAAATTAGAAGTTAATGTTAATGAAGAAAATATATGGTTAACTCAAAGCAAAATAGCTGAGTTATTTGATGTGGATCGAAGTGTTGTCACAAAACACTTAAAAAACATTTTCGATAGTAACGAACTTAAAAAAGATTCAGTATGTGCAAAAATTGCACATACTGCAAAAGATGGAAAAAAATATAACACAATGTTTTTTAATTTAGATGCAATTATTACAGTTGGCTATCGGATAAATAGCAAAAAAGCCACAATGTTTAGAATCTGGGCTACTAAAATATTAAAGGAATTTATGATACAAGGATATTCAATAAATCAAAAGAGATTAGAATATTTAGAAAGAACAATAAAAATAATTGATATTGCTAATCGAATTGATAATAAATTAGAAGCAAAGAATGCAAATGAAATCTTAATTATTATTGGTAACTATGTCAAATCATTAGAAATGCTAGATAATTATGATTATAAGAGAATGTTTAAAATTGAAGGAATAAAGAGTAACATAAAAATTACTTATAGAGATTGCATTAGACTTATTTATATGTTAAAAGATAATCAAAATAGCAGCCTTTTTGCAATCGAAAAATATACAGGATTGAAAGGAATAATAGAAAATATTTATCAAACATATGACGAAAAAGAACTATATCCTACTATTCAAGAAAAAGCAGCTAATTTTCTATATTTAATCATAAAAGATCATATTTTTATTGATGGTAATAAACGTATTGCTGCAACTCTTTTTATCTTTTTTTTATTTTCTTATGATATTTTATACATTAATAATAAACAAACAATCGATAATAAAACTCTAACCGCATTAATTCTATTAATTGCCGAATCTCATCCTAATGAGAAAGAAGTTATCATAAATTTAACTCTAAATTTTTTGTGTGAATAAAAAAGAATCATTATTTATTTAATGATTCTTTTATATTAGTTTTGTAGTTTTGCTACTTCGTCAGCAAATGATTCTTCTCTTTTTTGAATTCCTTCTCCAACTTCATAACGGATCATTTGGACAATACTTCCATTACCTTCAGTAACATATTGTTTTACTGAAATATCGCCATTCTTAATGAATGCTTGTTCTTCCAAACAAACTTCCTTATAGAATTTTTGGATTCTACCTTCAACCATTTTTTCTGCGATTTCAGGTTGTTTACCTTCATTAATAGCTTGTTCTTTTAAAACAGTTCTTTCTTTTTCTACAACATCAGCTGGAACATCTTCAATTCTAATATAAGATGGCTTCATAGCTGCTGCTTGCATAGCAACATCTTTAGCTACTTCAATATTTGAATTTTCTAATAGTGTTAAGACAGCAATCTTACCACCCATATGAATATATGATCCAAATTCTTGATTATCATTCTTAGTTAATTTTGTAAATCTTCTAAAATCTATTTTTTCACCTATAGTCGCTGTTTTGTTAGTAATTAATTGTTCAATAGTACATTCACCAGCATTAAGTTTTAATACATCTTCTTCAGATTTAGGATCATTCTTGATAATAGTTTCAAGAATAATATTAACCATTTCTTTAAATTCATCATTTTTTGAAACAAAATCTGTTTCCGAGTTAATTTCAACTATAACAGCATCATTCTCTTTAATTAAGACAGCAGCTGTTCCTTCAGCAGCAACACGGCTTGCCTTTTTTGCAGCTTTAGCTATTCCCTTTTCTCTTAGCCAGTTAACTGCTTCTTCTAGATTACCATTACTTTCTTCTAAGGCTTTCTTACAATCAAGCATACCTGCTCCTGTTGTTTCTCTTAACTCTTTTACTAAACTAGCACTTATCATATTATTTCCCTTTCTATAAATAAAGACGATTAATAAAAATCGTCTTTTAGTAGTTTATTTTAAAGCTTCAATTAATTCGGCTTTTTTCATAGTTGAATATCCTTTTATATCCTTAGTCTTAGCTAATTCACGAAGTTCAGCAACTGTTTTAGTTGTTAAATCTTCTTGTTGTTTAGACTCAACTTTTACTTCTTTTTTAGGTTCTTCTACTTTTTCGATTTCTTTTACTTCTTTTTTAGGTTCTTCTACTTTTTCAGTTTCTTTTACTTCTTTTACAAATGGTCTTGGTGAATTAAATCTTGATCTATTATCATCTCTGTATGGTCTATTTGATCTAGGTGTAAATGGTCTATCTTCTTTTTTCTTAACTGTTTCTAATGCTTTTTGCATTATATCAGTTGGATTATCTGTTCTTTGTTTACCTTCACCATTTACATAATCAATTACTTCTCCACCTTGAGCTTCAACAATAGCATTAGCCATAACACTTGTAATAAGTTTTACAGATCTAATAGCATCGTCATTACCTGGGATTACATAATCAACCATGTCTGGATCACAATTAGTATCAACAATTCCAAATACAGGTATACGTAAAATTCTTGCTTCTTTAATAGCGATTTCTTCTTTTGAAGGGTCAACTATAAATAATGCTTCTGGTAATTTATACATATCTCTAATTCCACATAAGACTTTATTTAATTTTTCGTATTCTTTCTTTAAACCA
>CAYPGI010000061.1:0-6040 GCA_964410275.1 uncultured Muribaculaceae bacterium
CACTTATCATTGGTATAGAAAAGGTAGAAAATGTTGTTGGGAAACCGGATTAAAATGTGATATGGATGGTTTAAATAATGGTCCATTAAATTCGATAGAAGCTACTATTGTGAGTTATAATAATTCAAATATTCTTGAATATAAACAAGGGTTTGGAGGAAGTAAGACAGATACTTTTAGAAGTGTCATAGAGGTAAGTGATGGTTATATAGCAGTTGGTTATAGTGCTTCTAGTGATTTTGATATGGAAGAAATAAGTAAAACAACAAACGGAAATTATGATGCTATTATCGTAAAATTCGATAAAACTTTACAAAATATAATTTGGAAAAAGGCTTTTGGAGGAAGCAATGATGACCTTTTTTATGACGTAATAAAAGTAAATAATACAGAAGTAATAGTAGTTGGATATAGTAATTCAAACGATATGGATATGAGTGCACAATCATCTGATGGATATAAAGAAGCAATAATAGTACGATATAATGTTACTAATGGTAATGTTATTGACAAAAAGTTATTTGGTGGTTCAGATAGTGATTCATTTAATTCAGTAATTAGAACAAATAATAACAACTATGTATTGGCGGGGAATACTTATTCAGTTGATAAGAATTTAAAACAATTTAACAAAGGTCACAGTGATGCTATTTTAGTAGGTTATGATAGTAGTTTGAATTTGATAAAAAACTTTAATGAACCAGTTGTTTTAATTGATAAATTAAAAACGATAGTACCAAACTATGGAACAAGTCTAAGTACAAAATATGAAGGTATATATACTTCAAATAACCCTAGTGTCGATTTAGGAGCTTGGTGTTTGGCTAACCCTGCAACATATTCTGACAACGTTAATTATGCTTATGGTTTATGTTTAACTCCTTTCAATGGAGATAATAATAGGATTTTGACTAGAATTGATAATTCTGGTAGGAAAATGAGTATCACCGGTGGTGAAAGTGAATACTTATTTGTTAATCCTGCTACTAATCCACATAATTGGCATCAAATTACATTTATGTTTTCTACTTCGACTGCAAGTATAGAAGTATCAAATTTAAGGTTAAAATTTGCTGATGGTTATATTGGAAATATAAATGAGGCAATCACAAATCAATATATTGAACCTTTAGTAACAGTTTCAAATTACCTTACAATTTATTTTCCGACACCGATGAATTTATTAAGTGGAGGAAGTTCTGGTATGGCTAATTACCCATCGCTATTTATTAACTTAAAACCTAAAAAATCAACACTAACAGGAGTATTATTTAATGCTTCAAAAAATGTTATTAATCCAAATGACGGATTTTCAGTAATAGAATTACGTAATTTTGATATGTCAATTACCCCTACAAATTAATTGTAAACTTATATGTAAAAACTATTAAATTTTATTTTATGTTGCTTATATTTTGATATAATATGTTTATATACATTTTTAATATGTAGAAGGGGCTTGCTATGGAATATTTTGGATTATTGTTGGGAATTATCATTATTATAGTTGGTTCAGAAATTTTTATTGAGGGAATAGAATCAACTGCTATAAATTATAAAATACCAAAGATGTTTATTATATTAACTATCGTTGCTTTTGGAACAAGTACCCCAGAGTTTATTATATCTTTACAAGGAGTATTTAAAGGCAATGGTAATTTAGTTTTATCAAATGTTATTGGTAGTACAGCTGTAAATACTTTACTAATAATAGGGGTATCTAGTTTGATTAATCCGATTAAGGTAAAAAGCAATACAGTAAAAAAGGAATTACCATTACACTTATTTATAATCGTTATTTTTTCTATTTTGTTTATGGATAGTTTGTTTGGAAGTACTACTAATACGATATCGCGTTCTGATGCATTGTTACTTTTATTAGCGTTTTTCTTATTTTTTCAGTACTTAATGTATTTAATTAAAAATAGGCGAAAATTTCTAGAGTTTTTAACTGAAGAAAAGCCTAAATTTACTTTGAAAAAGTCTGTTATATTATCTGCTATTGGTTTATTTCTTATAATTGGAGGATGTACAATAGCCGTAAATTTTTCTTCATTAGTTGCAGAAAGTTTGGGATGGAGTGAAAAGATTACCACAATGATTTTTTTAGTCATAGGGACTAGCATTCCGGAACTTGTAATGTCAATTATATCAGCTAGAAAAAAACAATATGATTTTGTAATCGGTAATATTGTTGGGACTAACATTTTTAATATATGTATTGTAATTGGTTTACCAGTATTCTTATTTGGATCAATTAGTACTCAAGCATTCAATATTGTTGATATGATTGCGATTATAATATCTGGTGTAATATTGTTAATAATGGTTAAAGAAGATTACACTATAACAAAAAAAGAAGGTTTTCTTATGATACTAATATTTTTATTATATTATACTTACTTATTTATGTGGGCATAATTGATTTGACAAAATAAAATAATAATATATAATATAAGGGCAATGAGGTGATGATATGACTTCAAAAGGCAGATACACATTAGTAATAGAGAACGAACATAAAAATCTAATTCCTGTATCGGATAGTGATACTATCAAAGTTGACTTAGCGAGTATTGATCGTTATACAACTAAGTTTTCGACACCCCAAGAAATAATCGAAAATTTAAAAAACAGAGAAATAACAGTAAAAGGTTATAGAACAATGTATATTAGTTATCGTGCAAATAAGGCCGAACAAAAGTTAGATGTTGCTTTTAGTGAACATGAACAATTAAGTAAAATTGCTCAAAGATCAGATTCAAAAGTGAATATTAATTCATCAGAGTTTAATAAATTTTTTAATACTCTTTTAAGATTATTAGATAATAATAGTTTTTATAAGTTCTTATTAAATCAAAAAGTAAATGATATGTATGTATTAAATAATAAATCTAGATTAAAAGATTATCTTGATGAACGATATAGTGTAGGTAGAAATGATGATTTTACTATATCTAAAATAAAGGAACACATTTCTTCATATAAAAAATTTAGAGATATTTATATGGTATTTTATGAATATAATCAAAAACTTGAAAGATTATTTCATTATTTAGGTGATCCAATGTTCTATCACGAAGTACTAGCGTCATATAATATAAGTCTTCAAATGAAAGATTATATTAGAAGATATTTAAATAATTCATCAGATTATATAGTAAGAGAGATAAAAGAAAAATTAGAATATTCTGAATTTAATGAAGTAAATCGTATAACAAAAGTTTTTGAAGAAAGAGAAAAGTTAGAAGAAGAAAGAATATTGAGAGAAGAACAAATTAAAGATGAAATAATCGAAGAAATGATAGAAGAAACAAGATTAAAAGAAAAATATCCTGAGGCATATGTAGAACATAAAATGAATCCATACTCATCTTATGAGGAGGAAAAAGAATTTGAACAATATATGGATGGTTTGGTGGAAGAAACATTTAGTAAAGAAGAACCTAAAGTTAAAGTACTCAGAAGAAAAAAAGTTGATCCTAATCAATTAACTTTATTTGATAAGTTCGAAAAGTAAAAAGCAAAAATTTTTGCTTTTTTTGTTTATTCAAACATTTGTTGTGGTATAATTATAATGGTGATAGTATGAAAGATATCGAAAAGTTTATTGATTATCTTCGATATGAGAAGAATTATTCATCCTATACAGTTAGTAATTATGAAAGAGATTTAGAGTCATTCATAAATTTTTTAACTAAAGAAGTTTGTAAAATAAATGAAGTTGATTATCGAGTAGTAAGATTATATTTAATCGAATTACATAATAAAAAGTATTCTAATAAGACAATATGCAGGAATATCAGTAGTTTGAGAAGTTTTTTTAAATACTTATTAAGAGAAGGCAAAATTAAAAATAATCCTATGTCACTAATCACAAATCCTAAAGTTGAACAAGCATTACCTAATTTTTTGTATTATCAAGAATTAGAAAAAATATTAAATACACCTGACTGCAAACTACCATTAGGACAAAGAGATGCTTTAATTTTAGAATTATTTTATTCTACAGGTGTTCGTGTTAGTGAGTTAGTAAATATCAAAATAAAAGATATTGATTTTTCTAATCAGTATATAAAAATATTAGGAAAAGGTAATAAAGAACGATATGTTATATATGGCCGAAGATGTAAGGATTTAATGGATTCTTACTTAGATGACGGATATATTAAGTTAAATAAAAAAAATAGTGATCATCTTTTTTTGAATAATAATGGCTCTTCTTTAACCACAGGTGGTGTTGAATATATAATAAATAAAATTGTAAAGACGAGTGGTACTAAAAGTCGTGTCAGTCCCCATACTTTACGACATACCTTTGCAACTCATATGTTAAACGAAGGAGCAGATTTAAAAAGTGTTCAGGAGTTATTAGGGCATTCTGATTTAAAAACAACAGGAATTTATACGCATGTTTCAAATGAACATTTAAGAAAAGTATATTTAAGTGCTCATCCGCGAGCTAGGAAGTAGGTTTTATGTCAAAGTTATATTTTCGTTATGGAGCAATGAATTCAGGGAAAAGCACAGCATTAATGCAAGTTGCTTATAATTATGAAGAAAGAGGACAAAAAGTTATTGTTATTAAATCAATATTGGATACTAAGGGTAGTAATAAGTTAGTATCTAGAATTGGATTAGAAAGAAATGTTGATTTTTTATTAAAGCAAGATGATAATATATTTAGCAAAGCTAAGCAATTTAAAAAGGATAATATTGCTTGTATTTTAGTAGATGAAGCACAATTTTTACATCCTGATCAAGTATTTGATTTATATAAAATAACTAAAATGTATGATATACCAGTTATTTGCTATGGACTTAGAAGTGATTTTAAAACAAATGGTTTCCCAGGTAGTATTCGCTTATTTGAAATTGCGGATGAAATGGAAGAACTTATTACTATTTGTAGATGTGGTAAAAGGGCTAAGTTAAATGGTAGAAAAGTAAATGGTAAATTTGTTCATGAAGGAGATCAAATCGCCATTGATGAAGTAGGAGATGTAACTTATGAATCTTTGTGTGGTAAATGTTATTTAGATATTTTAAATAAATAAAATGTTAACATATGTCAAAAAGCACATTTGTGCTTTTTTTTTATTAAAGGGTTTGATATAATATATATTGTGTAAAAGAGGAGAGAGTATATATGACAAAATTTGTTTATGCCTTCGAAGAAGGGAAAAAAGAAATGAGAAATTTACTTGGTGGTAAAGGTGCTAATTTAGCAGAAATGACTAATATTGGATTACCTGTGCCAAGAGGTTTTACAATTTCAACAGAAGCATGTACGAAGTATTATGATGATGGTGAAGTTTTATCTACAGAAATAGAAAAGGAAATTTTTGAAAAACTAACTGAATTAGAAAATAAGACAGGAAAAAAAGTAGGAGACTTTTCTAATCCTTTATTAGTATCTGTTAGAAGTGGTTCAAGAGCTTCAATGCCTGGAATGATGGATACTGTACTTAATTTAGGGTTAAATGATGAGGTTGCAAAGGGATTTGCGGAAGCTACTAATAATCCTAGATTTGCTTATGATTCTTATCGTAGATTTATTCAAATGTTTTCAGATGTTGTTAAAGGATATCCTAAAGCTTCATTTGAAAGATATTTAGATAAGATTAAAGAAGAAAAAGGAGTTACTGATGATTTAGAACTTACTGCTGATGATATGAAGGAAGTTGCTGAAAAGTTTAAAGCTAACTATAAAGAACTATCAGGAACTGAATTTCCACAAGATCCAAAAGAACAATTATTAGAAGCTGTCAAAGCAGTATTTAGATCATGGATGAATGATAGAGCTATTGTTTATCGTCGATTAAATGATATTCCAAGTGATTGGGGTACGGCTGTAAATATTCAAGAAATGGTTTATGGTAATCGTGGGAATGATTGTGGTACAGGTGTAGCATTTACAAGAAATCCTGCAACTGGTGAAAATAAATTATATGGGGAATACTTAATTAATGCTCAAGGTGAAGATGTAGTTGCGGGTATTAGAACACCTGAATCAATTTCAAAACTTGAAGAAGATATG
>CAYPGI010000062.1:0-6017 GCA_964410275.1 uncultured Muribaculaceae bacterium
TTAAAGCAGCTTCGATTTCTTCTTTAGATTCTAAAGCAGCTTCTCTTCCAATTTGTGGATTAGAACCAGCCCCTAAACCATTAGTCAATTCAGAACCAAGTTGTATCTTAATTGGAGATTTTGAGTTATTTAATACTTGTAAGTCAGTATTAGCTACAATAAAATCTACTCCCTTAACACCAGATTCAATCATACGGTTAACAGCATTATTACCACCGCCACCAACACCTATTACTTTAATTTTTGCTAACTGATCCATTTCTAACCCAAACATATTTTTCCTCCCTTATTCGCCAAAAAAGTAGCCAAATACTTTTCCTAACATCGTTTCATTTGAAACATTAATTATATTTTTCTTAATAGTTGATATCTCTTCCATATCGCTTTGAGATATCATAGAATAATTTATTCCTTTTAATTTTAGGACATTTATAAAATAAATAACATTACCAATTGCAGAAGTATATTTATTATTTCTGACTCCTATTAATCTTAAGTTACCAATAATAGCCTTCTTATTAAATATTTCATCAACAATATATTCAAATTGAGATATATTACTTGTCCCACCAGTAACTATTATATACTCAATTTCTTTATTTGTTAAGACATTTATTTCTTTTCTTGCTAAATTTAATATTTCTTCGATTCTAGACATTACAATTTCAGATATTTCAAATTGATTTACTTTGATTTTTTCACCATAAGTAGTGTCTATTTCATAAATATCACTTACATTTGCATTTCGCTTATGCGCTAAAGCAAACTTTTCTTTTAATTTGCATGCATTATTCAATGTTGTCTTATATATATAGGCAATATCATTATCAATGTTTTTACCACCCATACCAATAATAGAACTCTTGACAATAACACCTTTATTGAAAACAGAAACAGTTGTTGTTTCGGCACCAATATTAATAATAGCCCCTAACTTACTTTCTGTATCTCTATTTCTAAAAGAGCACATATCACCAATACTTGATAATGAAATATCAACTACTTCTATACCAATGCTTTCTAATAAACTTAATACTGAATAAATGTTTTTCTTAGGAGTAGTAACCATAATCGCTCTAGTTGATAATTTTTGACCAACTAAATTAATTGGAATACTAATTCCTTCTTTATCATCTAATTGAAAATCAATAGGTACAATTGTAACCATTTCTTTATTAGGTACCATATTAGATTGCATAGCATTTTGTAAAACTTTAATTACATCTTTACCTGTAACAACATGATCATCATTGACAATATCAACTTCACCTTTGATGAGTGTGTATTCAGCAAAATAAGCTGGTACTGAAGCAATTACTTTTTTTATTTTTATACCTAACATAGCTTCCACTTCATCGAATGCTTGTTTGATACAAATAGTAGCTTCATTAACATCTGTAATTAAACCTCTTTTAATACCTTTAGATTTTACTGAAGAAGCTGCCAAAAGATTTAATCTATTATTAAATAGTTCGCAGACAACGACTTTGATACTGTCTGAGCCAATATCAATACTAGTATAAATACGCTTCACACTTCATCACCTACAATCTAACATAATTATACTATATAATTTTGAAAAAGTAAAAGAAAAAAACAAAAAAAGTTCTTAAAAAGAACTATTCTTTTAAAATATCAAATTTATTACCATAATCTAAATAAAAGATTCCCTTTTTATTATTGACGTTTCGAGCTAATTCTAAGTAATTATTAATTTTTTCAAACTTACTAACAGTTAGATAAACATAATTACCATCATTCATAGTTAGAAAAAAACGGCTATTATCAACTTCATTTGGATAATATTTAATTTCCGAAATTTTAATTAAAACATCATTATTTATTTCACTCATTTTAGAAACAAATACTTTATAAACGACATCTGGTATATAATTAACTACAATTGGAATATTAAACTTTTTATCAACTGTTCGACCATCTAACAAAACTGTTTTATTGGTAGATTGATAAAAGAATAAAGGTCTATTTTCTGTTACATCAATATGAACTTCTAATAATTTTTTCTTATAAACATCGACATCCATAATATAGATGTTTTCTAATAGTTTCTTTTCAATACTTCTTGACCATACTTTAATAGTAGCTGGATAGTCTTCAATACCAGATTCTTTAATTATCTCGTAATCGGATAAAAAATTATTATTATAAATATATATATTAGTAATATTAGTATTGAATAAATTATATATCAATAAACCTACTAAATAAAAAATCAATAAAAAAACTAAAATAAAACGATATTTAATTTTAATTTTCTTCTTAACTTTTTTAGCCACTTAAATCACCTATTCAACGAATTCTTGTTCAATTTTTAATTCGATATTATATTTTTCTTTTATTTGTGATTGTATTTCTAAAATCAATGATTTAATATCATCACCTTTAGCATTGCCACTATTAATAATAAAATTAGCATGCTTTAAACTGACCATAGCATCCCCTATTTTTTTACCTTTATAGCCAATTTCTTCAATTAATCTACCGGCATAATCTTCTGGAGGATTACGAAAAACACTACCAGCACTAGGATATTCTAATGGTTGACTTTCTAATCTTCTTTTTTTACGATCAGCAATAACTTCTAAAATTAAATCACGGTTTCCTTTTTTTAATATAATAGTAACTTCTAAACAAATATAGTCAGGATTTTTTTGTAAAAATGATGTTCGATAATGAAAATCCATTTCACTATTTGTCAAAGTCTTTATCTCATAATTAGGAGTTAAAACTTTAACTTCTCTTACAACATAACCCATATCACTATTATAAGCACCGGCATTCATAAATACAGCTCCGCCTATAGTACCAGGTATTCCTGCGGCAAATTCTAATCCAGTTAGACCGTTTCTTGCTGTTTTCATCGATAATTTAATCAAACTATAACCAGCACCAACAACGATTTTGTCACCATTTATTTCAATATTATCAAATTTATCTAATTTGATTAATACTCCTTCATATAAAGTATCGCCAAATACTAGATTAGATCCCTTACCAAGAATCTTATACTTAATATTGTTTTCTCTTATATATTTTAGCAATGTAATTAACTTATCAATATTATCAGGTATTACTAAACATAGGGCTTTACCACCAACTTTATATGTTACATATTCCTTTATATCAATATTTTCTAATACTTTACCACACTTTAATTTAGTTATGTTGCTTACAATATTCATGTCTTACTTCCTATCTATTAATTCTCTTATATTTTCATATATAAGAGTGGCACTATTATCAACATTTAGTTTTGATAAATTAGTTTTCATTCTTTTTAATTTATTAGGTTTACTCAATAAATCATCGATTTTTTCAACCAATAATTCTCCTTTTAAATTCTTTTCTTCTAATAGAACACAAGCCTTATTATCGATTAAATCCATAGCGTTTTTATATTGATGATTATTAGTTACATTCGGACTAGGAATTAATATCGTAGGTATTTGTAAGGCAATAATCTCACTAATAGTAGTTGCACCTGCTCTTGAAACCATAACATCTGTTTTTTTCATAACTCTAGCCATATTATCAATATATGGAACTACTTTAACATTACTTGGAAACTCATTTTTACTTATTTCAGCATAAGTATCTTTTCCTGTAACAAATAATATTTCATAGTCTTTATTACTAAATAAAGACATTGTTTTAGTTAAAAAAGCATTCATTTTAGATGATCCTAAGGACCCCATAACTACTAAAACTAACTTTTTGTTTTCAGTTAAACCAAATTCTTTTTTATCAAAGGCTTCTACCGAAGTAGCATTTTCACTAGCTGGATTTCCCGTATATACTGTTTTATATTTAGGAAAATATTTCATACTCGAATTAAATGATACGCCAATTAAATCAGCATATTTGGTTAAAAAAACGTTTGCTTTACCAGGTATACTATTTTGTTCATGAATGAAAGTTTTATAATCTAATTTCTTAGCTTCTACAATAACCGGGAACGTTACATAACCTCCAACCCCAATGACAATATCAGGTTTAAAGTTTTTAATTAACTTCCGACATTTCTTATAACTCTTATATAGACTTGTAAGTACTTTAATATTTTTTAGAATTTTTTTTCGGTTAAAACCATATATTTCAATTGATTTAAAAGGAATACCTAATTTCGGTACTATATCTTTTTCCATACGATTATGAGTTCCAATATATAAAAACTCACTCTTTGGTTCAATCTCTTTAATTTTATTAATAATCGCTAAAGCAGGATATATATGTCCTCCTGTACCACCAGCACTTATAATAACTTTCACTTAGATCACATCCTATTTATATTATATCATAATTATATGTCTCTCAATTAAGTATATTAGACTTACATTCATTTTATCATATTTTGCAATTAAAAAAAAGCATAAAAAATTATGCTTTAATTTAATATCATTATGATTACTATGATTGCTAAAATGATGCGATACCACATAAATATTTTAAAATCATGACTCTTTAAATATTTAAGTAAAAAAGATATACATAGTAAACCAGCAATAAATGAAACAAGTACTCCAATTAAGAATATTGAAAAATTAGCACCTATAACTGCTAATGTATTATCCTTAAAAAGAGTTAAAACAACTGCTCCTAGTACTACGGGTGCTGACAAATAGAAAGAAAACTTAGCGGCATCTTCTCTATTTAAATTCATAATTCTTCCTGTTGCGATTGTTGTTCCGCTTCTAGAAAAACCCGGAATTAAGGCAAAAACTTGTGAACAACCAATAATTATTGCGTCCTTAAATGTCATCGTTTCTAAAGATTTACTACTTTTCATATATCGATCAAACAAATATATTAAAACGCCCATTATGATTAATGCTAGAGCAATAACTAAGTATTCTCCTCTTATTATATTATCGATAAAGTCTTCAAACAGTAATCCTGCGATTGCGGCTGGCACTGTCGCTACTACGATAAACCATAGTATTTTACCTTCCTTATCTTTTACTCCTTTAGTAACCCCTTTAATAAACATATTTAAGAAATCTTTAAAAAAGTAAATCAGAATTGCTAGTAAAGTTCCAAAATGTAATGCAATATCAAAAGCAAGTCCGATATTAGTACCAATATCAGTTCCAATACCAAAGATATCTCTAAAAATAATTAAATGAGCTGATGAAGAGATTGGTAAAAACTCTGCAATCCCTTGAATAATTCCTAATATAATAACTTCTATCATGTTAACTCTCCTCTACTTATTTAATTATATCATTATATTAAATAAAAATTAAATATTTTCTTCTCTTATTGCGTCAATTATATTTTCATGTTTCATCTTCTTAGTTGAATACATCATTGTCATTAACACAATTACGAATACTCCAAATATGGAAATAATAATACTCTCGTATGGAATAATCATTTTACTTATTTCCATTGTGTCGATTACTGATCGGTGGATTAAGTATGTGATTCCTATAGATAATGGTACACCAAATAATATTGATTTTAATCCAAAGAAAACACTTTCAAAATACAATATTTTATTAAATCCTTTTGGTGTTAAACCCATACTTCTAAGCATCGCAAATTCTTTTTTTCTTAAAGCCAAACTAGTATTAATAGTATTAAATACGCTTGTTACTCCAATTAAGGTAACTAAAGTAATAAAACCATATAATAATATTTTAACAACTAAAATAGCATTTCTTTCCATCTTTAACATTTCTTTAGCATTAGTATAATTTGCATGCCCGGTAACATTTAATTTTTCACCTAATTTATTTAAATTAGTATATTTATCTGCTTCAATAACTATTTGTGTATATTTATCATCATATTCTAACAGCATTGGAAATTCTTCTAATAAGTCATCATATATTTTTTGATTTATAATAAAAACTCCTCTACTATTAAGTGAATCATTTAATCCATAAGGTATTTTATCACTTACAAGTATATTTTCTATTCCTTTATCACACTCTCCACGATATGTTCCTGATACCATAGAATCATATTCTCCGTTGTCATTTTTAGATGGTTCT
>CAYPGI010000063.1:0-5851 GCA_964410275.1 uncultured Muribaculaceae bacterium
TTGTATTAAAGAAAGCTCTTGAAAAAGGCGTTATTCCAATTGTAGTAGTTAACAAAATAGATAAACCAAGTGCTAGACCTAAAGAAGTAATAGATGAAGTAATAGATTTATTTATTGATTTGGGTGCAGATATAGATCAATTAGATTTTCCGATTGTTTATACATCCGGTATTAACGGAACGTCAAGTTTACATCCAGAATTAGAAACTCAAGAACATACGATGGATTATGTTTTGGATATGATTGTTAGTTATATACCAGAGCCAAAAATATCTGAAGGATCTTTACAATTTCAACCAGCATTATTAGATTATAATGATTATGTAGGTAGAATTGGTATCGGAGTTTTAAAAAGAGGAAATATTAAAGTTAATCAAATGGTATCTTGTGTAAGAGCTGACGGTAGTATTAAACAATTTAGAGTTCAAAAACTTTTTGGTTTTTTTGGATTAAAAAGAATAGAATTAGAAGAAGCAAATGCTGGGGATATTATCGCAATCGCAGGATTACCTGATATTTCAATAGGAGAAACAGTATGTAATGTTGGGAAAGAAGAAGCATTACCATTACTTAATATTGATGAACCAACTCTTCAAATGACATTTGGAGTAAATACTAGTCCGGTTAATGGTAAAGAAGGTAAGTTTGTTACTGCTCGTAAAATAGAAGAAAGATTAATTAAAGCTACTGAAAAAGATGTTAGCTTAAAGGTAAAACCAAAAGATACTGAGTCTTGGGTAGTTTCGGGGCGTGGAGAATTACATTTAGGAATTTTAATAGAAAATATGCGTCGTGAAGGATATGAACTACAAGTATCTAAACCAGAGGTTATTATAAAAGAAATAGACGGTATTAAATCTGAACCATATGAAGAATTACAAATTGAAGTACCAGAAGATTCAGTAGGTACTGTTATTGAAAAATTAGGTTTAAGAAATGCCACTATGGAAAGTATGAATAATCATAATGGATTTGTTAGATTAAATTATACCATTCCTTCAAGAGGGCTTATCGGTTTTGCAACTGATTTTATGACTATAACTAAAGGTTACGGAATTATGAATTCTATTTTCAAAGAATATCTTCCTTATGAAGAAGGAGAAGTAGGAGTAAGAAAATTAGGTGTATTAGTGTCAACTGAAACAGGAAAGACTACTGCTTATGGTCTTGGTCAATTAGAAGATCGAGGAACTATGTTTGTAGAACCTGGAGAAGAAGTGTATGAAGGTATGATCGTTGGTGAATGTAATCGTGAAGATGATTTAGCAGTTAATCCAGTTAAAGGTAAGCAATTAACTAATATGAGAGCTGCTGGTTCTGATAAAACGGTTGTTTTAAAAAGACCTAGACCAATAACTTTAGAATATGCTTTAGATTATATAAACTTTGATGAGTTAGTTGAAGTTACGCCTAAGAGTATACGTTTAAGAAAAAAAATACTAAATACTACTGAAAGAAAAAAATATGATAGTAGAAAGAATTAATAATTCTTTCTTTTTTTATTTATGCATATAATTTATTAGTATTAAAGGAGGAATAAAATGTTTTGCAAAAATTGTGGAACAAAAATTATTGAAAATGATATATATTGTCGCAGTTGTGGAGAAGTATTGAAAGAAAAAGGAGAAATATTAGTTGAAACTGAAGAATCCCCACAAATAACTTTACCCCAAAATGAAGAAACTACAATAAATACATTTACTACTAATAATATTAAAATATTATTTTATGCATTATTTTTAATTGCTTTAATGGTTTTAAACACTTTTATAAGTTATTCATTATTTGATAATAGTGAAAAAATAGAGAGCATTAAGAAAGCATCTACTAAAACCGTAATAGAAATAGTTAATAAGTATAAATACAATTTTATGGGTTACCAATTATCAATACCCAACAATTATTTATTTGAAGAAATGGATGGAATATTATATATAAGTAATGAAGATGATACACTAAATATACAGGTAGTGATCGAAAAAATCCCATATTGGGCAATTATAAGCGATAAAGATAAACTAGCTTCTATGTTTGTAGATGAAGGATATATGGTGGCTTCTAGATTTAAAGGAATACCATATCACAATAAGGCTTTTCTTGTTGGAGAACTAAATTATAATAATAGTAATATTATAGTTTTATATACACAAGCATCAGAAACAGATTCATTTCAAATGATTATAAAAAATGATAATAATACATATGATTATACAAAAATAGAAGAAATAACATCAATAATAAGTAATTCTTCATTTAATAATAAACATATTGAAAAGGATTTATTAATCGATTTTCCAAGAATAAGTAAAGTACAAGAATAGATAAACTATTCTTGTAGAGTATATAATTATACTGGTGGTAAGATGAAAAAGATGATTACTTTTATAAAGAAGCCTTTAAATAAAACTGATTTTGGGGTTTGCCCCAACAATATCAGTTTTTTTGTATATTAGATATAAAAAAATAATGGTATAATAAACAAGGTGGTATTTATGAAGGGAAGTAATCTTAACTTATCATTTAACTTAGAAGCAATTTATAAAGATGCTAATTTTCAGATTAATGATAATGATAAAGTTGGTATTGTTGGCGTTAATGGCGCTGGCAAAACGACTCTTTTTAAAATTATCCTAAAAGAAATAGAATTAGATAGTGGTAAAATCTTAATTACAAATAATAAAAGAATAGGATACTTGCCCCAAGAAGTAATTATTGAAAATAAAAATATTACTGTTTTTGATTATTTAATGAGTGCTCGTCCAATAAAAAGGTTAGAAGAAGAATTAACTAAATTATATGAGGAAGTAGCAATCAATTTAAAGGAACAAAAAAAGATATTAAATAAAATATCTAAAACACAAGCTTTATTAGAATACTATGATTATTATAATGCAGAAAATATACTATTAGAATTAATATCAAATATGGAAATTGATAGTGAATTATTAGATATGAAATTATTTAATTTATCAGGTGGTCAAAAATCAAAAATAGCTTTTGCGCATTTACTTTATTCTAATCCAGAAATATTATTACTGGATGAACCAACTAATCATTTGGATACAACAACTAGAACTTATATTACAAATTATTTAAAAAATTATAAAGGAACTATTTTGTTAATTAGTCATGATGTAGATTTTTTAAATAGTATAACTAATAAGATAATGTTTATTGATAAAAGTAATAAAAATATAACCGTATATAACGGGAACTATGATGAATTTATTAAAAAATATGAAAAGAATAAAGAGATAAAAGAAAGATTAATAAAAAAACAAGATGATGAAATAAATAAATTAAGAGATATAGTTTTATTGTATTCAAATTCATCTGGCAAAAGAAAAAGAATGGCTCAAAGCAGGGAAAAAGTTTTAGAAAAAAGAATGAGTAATCGCATTAAACAGGATATTGTCTTAAAGAAAGTTAAACTCAATATTAAACCTAAACGAGAAGGATCTAAAATTCCGTTAAAAGTAAATAATATAAGTTTTAATTATGATAATAAAGAGACAATTATTAATAATTTGTCTTTTCTCGTTAATAATAAGGAGAGATTCTTAATTGTAGGAGAAAATGGCGTAGGTAAATCTACCTTATTAAAATTAATAATAGGTGAATTAAAAGTTAAGGAAGGCAATATTTGGTTTGGTAGTAAAACAGATATTGCTTATTATGCACAAGAACAAGAACTATTAGATTTAAATCAAAATGTATTAGAGAACACTAATAGTGAAGAATATAGTGATAAAGAATTAAGGACAATATTGGGAAGTTTCTTGTTTTATGGTGATGCTGTTTTCAAAAAAGTTAAGTTTTTATCTCCTGGAGAAAAAGCTAGATTATCCTTATGCAAAGTCATGCTTAAAAAGGCAAACCTTTTGTTATTAGATGAAGCGACTAATCATTTAGATCCTGATACTCAAAAGATAATTGGCGAAAATTTTAAAAATTATGATGGGACTATTATAATGGTAAGTCATAATGTATCGTTTGTGGAGTCAATTGGAATAGACAGAATGTTAATATTACCTAGTGGTAAAATAAGTAATTATTCAAAAGAAGCACTAGAATATTATTATAAATTGAATACAATAAAATAAATCTTACATAATAATAGAGTATATGAATAAGATATATTGAATATAATAGAAATGGTTAGATTTACTATACTTATTAAACAAATGGGTAAACAAGGACACTTATGTAAAGAAAATGAAATATTTAATCAAAAATACTTGCTAAAAAAATCGAAACATGATATATTAAAAATGGTTTAAAAATTATCAGTCATTCCCTTTTTTTGGAGTCCTAATAAGTATTAAATCAAATTTCAGAAAAAGGAGGATTAAGATGGAAAAGAAAGACAAGACTATAGTTTGTAAAGATTGCGGAAGCGAATTCGTATTTACAGTTGGAGAACAAGAATTCTATGAAGAAAAAGGATTTGAAAACGAACCAACTAGATGTAAAGAATGCCGTGATAAGAAAAAGGCTGAAAGAAATAACAGAAGACCTTTTAATAGAAACGAAAGATAGTAAAAACTCGAAAGAGTTTTTTTTTTATAAAAAAATACTTGTAAACAAGTATTTATACTTTATTTTCTAAATAGTAATTTCTTAATTCTTTAAACCTTTGATAATGTATTACTTCCCTTTGTCTTAAGAAAGCTAAAGGTGCTAGAACATCAGGATCATCAGTAAAATCCATTAAATGTTCATAAACGGCTCTTGCTCTTTGTTCAGCAGCCATATCACTTTCTAAGTCTGCTATATAGTCACCAGTTGTATCTATATATGCCGTAGTAAACGGAACACCAGCTGCATCTTTTGGAAAGATATTAGAGTTATGATTGACAAAGTTTGCTTCTAAACCAGCATTTCTTATTTCTTCAATAGTAGCTCCTTGCATTAATTGAAGAGCCATTGAAGATATCATTTCCATATGTGCTAATTCTTCAGTTCCGATATCGGTTAGTAAAGCCTTTCCTCTATCATCAGGCATAGTATATCTTTGATTAAGATAGCGTAAGGAAGCAGCAAGCTCGCCGTCAGAGCCGCCATATTGTGCCAAAAGGGCTTTAGCCATCTTTAAGTCTTTTCTTCTTATATTAACGGGATATTGTAGTTTTTTAACGTATGTCCACATATTTAACCTCCTATATATTTTCCCAAGGCCATGGTTGTTTATCCCAAGCCCAAGGGACAGTTTCTAAAGCATTACTGTTTAAACTTAACGGACCATATTTTTGCTCATATTGCATAATTGCTTTATTTTTTTCTGTACGATATTGATTATATAGTTCTATCATTTTTCTATTTTCAGGGTACACATCTAAATATAGATGAATATCATGTGCAGCAAATCCGATAGCATCAATAGCAGTCAATAATTCAGCTTGTTCGTTCATTGGTCTAATTTCAAAAGGTTTAGCTACCTTATAAGGGTTATATAAATGAGGAAACATATTTCCTCGTATGAACCCATTATAAGGATCAAATAAATTTATATCATTAGGTTCTTGGTTATATAAAGGTTGGTTATAATTGTTGTTTGTATAATTATAATAATCTTTCATTCCAGCATAGTCTTTCATAATTACCTCCTCAGCCTATTTTATGTTTTTAGGATAAACGCGTATGGGTAATCAACCATTAAAGTAATCTATTTTAAAAAAGGACTTGCCAAAACATAAAAAACTTGATACAATACTTATACATTTATATGGCGATTATGGTGAAGTGGTTAACACATCGGATTGTGGTTCCGACATGCGTGGGTTCGATCCCCACTATTCGCCCCATTTATAAGGAATCTAACTCCTAAAAACTTTAATTTAATAAAGTTTTA
>CAYPGI010000064.1:0-5681 GCA_964410275.1 uncultured Muribaculaceae bacterium
TTTTAAACATTGCTATAAATATTAAAACACAACATACTAGATTAGCAACAATAATTAGTACTTGCCATATAGCAATTAAAACAACATCTAACGGATAAAAAGCTACTCCTAATATCCCACTTCCGAAATGAAATAATAATTTAAATGGTACCTTTAATAATGCAAAGATAATTAATGTTATAAAAACTTTTATTATGATTTCAAACATTGTTTCAACATTAAACTTACTATCATCTTTTTGTAAATCTTCCGCAACCTTTTTACTAAAATCAGTTAATCTTGAAGCTCCTTTTTTAATTAATACTTCGCAATCGTTTACTATATTTTTAATAGTATCATTATCTTTTTTATAGTTAGGATTAATCTTATAAGCACTTAAGATTTCTTCCGCTAATTCAGAAATATCTCCAAAATCCTTTACTGATTCTTCTTCCGTTTTACCATGTGTTACTTTTTCATCAATAATACCGCTATACTCATCAATGATATCTTTGATTTCATTTTCTTCTAATACTTGTAGCTTCTTAGTTAACTCTTTAATAAAATCTTTCTTATTCATCTTTCTTACACTCCTTTATATATTTATTTACTGAATCAGTAAATTTTGACCAAGTATCATTTAGCTCCTTTAATCTTTTTTTTCCTAAACTAGTGATTTTATAATATTTTCTAGATGGTCCTTCATTTGATTCAACTAAATATGTTTCAGTATACTTTTCATTAGTTAATCTTTTTAGCAATGGATATATAGTACCTTCATTTATATCTACTACTTTAGATACTTCCATTATTAATTCATAACCATACATATCTCTTTTAGCAACTGAAAATAATACAATTAATTCAAGAACCCCCTTTTTAAATTGGATATTCATAAATCACCTCAACTACAATTCTATACTAACTACCTGACATTGTCAAGTACTAAAATATTTATATTACCTAATTAATCTTATTCATGTAAAAAATATATATAATAAAAAGGTTCACTTTATAGTGAATCTTTCTTTTGTACTTTTTTTAACACTTTTACTTCTTCATAGTTATATGTTAACTTATCATCTAGAAAATCAACTTGTAATATTCCATTATTCATCTTATTATTAATTGATAAATTAATGATTTCATTTAAAATATACTTTTCAATTGTTCTTCTAACTTCTCTAGCACCATATCTTGTATAGTTCATTTTACCTATTAAAAATTCCATAGCACTATCGGATACATTAATAACTATATTAGTATTTTTACTTTGCTTTATTTTTTCTATAATCCTTTGGATTTGATTACTAATTATCACTTTAATTATATCTTTGGATAAATTATTAAAAACCATTACTTCATCAATTCGATTAATAAATTCAGGACGAAGACGGCCTTCAAGGGCCTTATGATATACCCCATCATTTTGATTATTATTATTTGCGTTAAAACCTATTGCGGCTTTGTTAGCTTCAAAAGTTCCTATATTACTAGTCATAAAAATTAAATTATTTGAAAAATCGACATCTTTTTGTTTATTGGTTTTAGCCTTACCTTCATCGAAAATATGAAGGAATATATCTAATACCTCAGGATGGGCTTTTTCTATTTCATCTAATAAAATCACAGCCTTAGGATTAGTAACAATCTTATCAAAAACAGTTGTCTCTCCATCATCATCATAACCTACATAACCAGGAGGGGCTCCTATTAATTTGCTGACTGTGTGTGATTCTTTATATTCACTCATATCAATCCTAATTAAATTATCTTCATCATTACCGATATGTTTACTAATCATTTTAACAACTTCTGTTTTCCCAACTCCTGTTGGACCAACAAATAAGAAAACAGCTTTAGCTCCTGCTTCTTTAGATACACCAAAATCCGCAATTTTTAATCTTTGAATAATATGTTCAATAACAACATCTTGTCCAATAATCTTATCCTTTAACATTTTTTCTAAATTAAGATAAGATATTGTTATGTTTTCTTTAACTTCTTTCTTTTTAGGATCTTTTATTACTTTCTTTTCTTCTTTTGGCTTAGTACACTTTTCTTCGATATCAAATCTTTCATCCCATTCGAAAATAAAATAATCAAGGAGTTCACATACTTCAAGACTATTAGCCTCAAAATTTGTTAAAGTTAGTTCTATAATTTTATCAAAAACAACTTTTTCATATAATTCTAACTCTTCAAAAAATAATTTTTTATCTTCTTTTTCTGTTCTATGAACTAATTCTAATTCTGAATACTTCAATAACTCATATTCTTCTTTACTTGGTTTGACAACATCTAAGAATATTCTCATATAACAATTATCAATTACCTTTTTATTATAATCGATGTTATAGTCATATTCGGTATCAATTGTTTTATCAGCACTAAACTTTAAAATATTAACTAGTTTTTTATTGTAAGCTATTAGATCATCAGATTTTCCTTGATGAGACTTTTCAATATAACTATATATATTCTTATCAAATTTTTCTAATAATGGTTTTAAAATTGGCATCAACATTTCTTTATCTTGATGAATTAAATTAGCAATTCCAAAATAAGTAACCAAAAGTTGTTTTCTTAAATTATAATCATCAAAATATCTGATAATTTTATTCATATTTGTAATTGATGATTTTAATTCAGTCATTAATAAAACAAATGGATTAAACGAAACAGTATTATCAATACTAAATAACCCCTGTAACTCTTCCTTAGTAAAATCACTTTTTTCTAATGTTTCAAGTAAATCATCTGCATTAATCTTTTGTTCTTCAATACACTCCTTTAACATTTTTTCACTTATGTCTAACAGAGTTGCCAAACTTTTGATGCTTTCGTTTTTTACTTCTTGCATAACCAAAACCTCCCAATGTTACTTTTATTATATCATTCTTAATTTTTAATACAAAGGTTTTTAGACCAAAATTGAAAATTTGTTAAAATTAAGATATTAATAATTATTAATTATTTTATCCCATATACTTAATTGGGATGTGATATATGTTTTTAAAATTTATTCGTTTCTTGTTTAAAGACTTTTATTTGTTTACCGCAGCTTATAGTAACAATGTCTTTCCTGATCCCCTTTCTAAAGAGGAAGAAGAAGAATGTATTCAAAAAACTCTTTTAGGTGATAAAGATGCTCGCAACAAACTAATCGAACATAACCTTAGGTTAGTAGCTCATATAGTCAAAAAATATGATCATAAAAAAGAGGAAATCGATGATTTAATAAGTATTGGTGTTATTGGACTTATTAAGGGAATTGATAGTTATAGTTATAAACGTGGTACTAGAATTACTACTTATTGTGCTAGATGTATAGAAAATGAAATATTGATGTATTATAGAAGTGATAAGAAGAATAACAAGAATATTAGTTTAAATGAATCCATTGGTTTTGATAAGGATGGTAATGAGATATCCTTTTTAGATATTCTCAAAACCCCTAAGCCAGATTTTGCATTAGACATTCATAAACAAAATAATATTGATTTATTAAAAGATTATTTTAAAGTTTTAAACCCTCGTGAAAAGGAAATCATTTCTAAAAGATATGGATTAAATAATCAAGATGAAGTCACTCAAAAAATGATTGCACAAGAATTAGGCATTTCCAGAAGTTATGTTTCAAGAATCGAAAAAAGAGCTTTGACTAAGATGTTAAGGGAATTTATTAAAAATAAAAATAATAGCTAAGCTATTATCTTTTTATTATCTTCATATACACGATTAATGTTTTCATAATCAACTATATCAAAAAAGTTTTCAATATATTCTTTTTTATTGTTTTCATAATTAATATAATAAGCATGTTCCCACATATCAAGTGTCATAAGTGGTACATCATTATCCATATATGGAGTATGCTGATTAGTAGTATTTACTATTTCAATATCGTTATTAGGTTTTAATACTAAGAAAGTATAACCTGATCCTTTTAATGACATAGCTGTTTCTGTAAAAGCAGTCTTAAAATTTTCGTAATTTTGATATTTATTTTCGATTGCTACTTTGATAGATTTAACTGGTACATTATTTTTCTTAGGGCTAATACTATTCCAATATAATTCATGGTTAAGTACTCCTCCTAAATTAAATTTAATGTTTTCTAAATCTTGTTTATTAAACATATCTAAATGATATACTAAATCTCTTAAATCATATTCATAATTATAGTTGTTTTTTGCTAATAAGTTATTTAAGTTTTTTAAATATCCTAAATAGTGTTTATTGTAATGTAACCCCATTGTATGAGTATCAATGTAAGGTTCCAATGAAGCGTAATCGTAATTTAAGGTCATTTTGGTGTACATATAATTCCTCCTTATTTTATTATATTAATAATATCATAAAATATTTTAATATTCAACATAACTACAATTTTAATTGTTTAATCTTTTCGGGATTATTATCTATTCTATTTGGATTTAATTCAAATAAGAAATTAGGTGTTTCACCAAAAATATTACTATCTGTTTTTCTAACTTCTTTAATTATTCCTTTATCAATTAGTGGAACAATCATTCTTTCAAATATTTCTTTTTGCCTTTTTTTATCATTATAATGATTATAGAATGATGCAAAGTCACTTACTGTTTTTAAGCCTTTCATTGATAAAATATAATTTAAAGTCTGATAATCTAAACTAGTTAATTTAGAAGAAGTACTACTAGCTATACCATGCATTATATATTCTTTCTCTAACTCTACTTTAACATTTTCAAGCATGTAATTGATAAAGAAACTGATGTTGGAAAACTTTTTTACATCTCTAATAACTAAGTAATATTTATTCTTTTGAAGTTTTATTCCACGATTAAAGATTACATATGGATATACTTTATTATTGAGTAAATACCACATACTCATAGTTCTACTAGTTCTTCCATTGATATCATAGTATGGATGGATATAAACTCCATAAAAGTGCATAATTTGAGATTTAATATAATAGTCAGTTGGTGTTTTATTGCTATTATCTGTTTGAATATAGTCAAATAATTGATTCATATATTCATCGATTAGATCAGGTTTAATACCCATATCATATTTAGTACCTAATTCATCCATTTCTGAACCTGTATCTAATCTATCTGAAAAATAGATATATACATCTCTATTACGATAATATTCTCCCATATTAGTTATATCTATAGGATCTAATAAACCTTCAGATAATATAGCATATAAATCCTTTAGATTTCCTTTATTGATTTCTTTTCCCTCAAGAATATATTTATATCCACGATAAAGATTTAAAATTCGTTGTCTTTTTTTAGGATCTTTTATTTCTAATGAATCGTTGATTACTTCTTTAACTGTTTCAACATCATCTTTATAACCTTCAACAACATTATTAGATTGAATTTCATGTGATAGTAATACTTTCTCAGAGAAACTTTTACTATTCATGTATTTTTCTCCATCTAAAAACTTTTCCAAATCTTCCTTTAATATTTGAAAGCGATCACTATTAATATATAATTTTCTATCCCCCATTAATTGTAATGGAAGATATACTTTTGGACTCATCTGTTTTTTCATATTATCACCAGTTCAAATATTTTAACATAAGAGGTGGTTATATGCAAATAAAAAAGGGCTATTCAACCCCATTTAAATACTCTTCCATCCGTTTTTTAGCTTCACCTCTTAAAGGTATACATCTTTTATAATTGTCTTTATCTTTT
>CAYPGI010000065.1:0-5593 GCA_964410275.1 uncultured Muribaculaceae bacterium
TAAAAAAAAGATTTAAATACATCTATGTTATTTTGTTTGATATTTAAGATATAAGTATTTAAAGATTCCTTAAGTAAAGATTGATCTGTTTTATCAAGAATAATAGAAAACACAGAACCTGATATTAACGCAATTATAGTAATTATTAATAAAAAATATAACATTTGCTTACTTATTTTAAGGTTGTCCCATATTTTTTTCATTATCTCACCTGATTAATAATATTAAAGATATTAAATAATATTCCAAAAAAGGTTTTTTTATATTATAATTATATTGAGGTGTAATAATGGAAAAGAAAAAAAAGAAAAAAAATAATAGTAATATTATTCAAAAAATTATAATATACATTATGCTTTTAGCTATGTTAGCTTCAATTATTGTTTCAATGATGTACTTTTAAAAGAAAAAAACGAGAAATTTCTCGTTTTCTTTTTATAATGATCTACCCTTTTCAGTTTCCATTGTATTAGCAGACGCTAATAAAGCATTTCTATAATTTGTTAATATTTCTATTTCAGCTAAATTATTAGTTGCTACTAAAGTTTTAGTATCTGAATTATTAAGACTAGTATTATTACTTTGAATAATAACTTCATTTCCTTGCGGATCTCTTAATATACCCTTATTATCATAATAGAAACCTGGTAATAATTCTACTTCCTCTTTAGTTTTATTATCTTTCTTATTACTATCATTATTATAATTTGGTTTAGTTTCTTCTTCCAATTCAACAATGTTACCATTTTTATCACGGATATTAACTTTATTGTCATAGTAATAACCTGGTAAAAGATTGAATTCTTCATCTTTATCTATGATATCATCTAGAATACTTGAATTACTTTGTGACTGATTAGTATTATTTTTACTTGCTTCGCCACCATCTAAAACAACTTCGTTTCCTTGAGGATCTCTTAATATACCATTTTTATCATAATAGAAACCTGGTAATAATTTTATTTCTTCTTCAGTTGTATTTTTTCCTGTTGTTGGAGTTTCTGTAATAGAAGGTTCAGTAATTACTGTTTTGCTTCCTTCTTCAGGTGCTTCATAAACTGGTTTATCAGGTTTTTCATGAATAATATATGTTCCTGGATTATTCGGATCTTCAATTAAATTATCAAAATCTTCTTTATCCATTGGTGGAACATATTCTGGATTAGGTTTTCCATCAGGTAATTTAGGTTCATCAGCATAAGCATTGTTCCCATTACGGAATTCTTCTTCTCTTGCATTATTGATTTCACCAACGACATCTCTAACAACTGGTTCTAGATGTTTAATTTCTTCTAGAATATCTTCAGTCATTTCTTCTCTTAATTCTTTGCTGTCCTTATCAATATTATCTGCACCCTTGATTTTACTTTCTAATGTTTCCATTAAATCAGTAAATTGTAAAGCATATACTGAAGTACCAATAACTTTAACTTCTTCTCCTGAACAATCAACTGGACCTTCACCAAACAATAACTTTTCATCATCAGCTGATAAAATAGTTATGTCATCATTATTTACATGTCTGATATGTGATCCGAGAATCATTTTCAAAATTAGTAAATTAACTGCTGGTTCATATTCCTTAGATTTGGCATTACTAGACTTAAAGAAAGTTAAATATATTTCTGATTTTAAACTATCTGCAAGAACTTGCTTTTCTTTTCCTGTTGCATCATTTAATCTAGCAATAGTATTTTGAAACCATTCAACAGCTTCTGCACTAGTTTTATCTTCAACTAAATTAGAATAATCTGTAATGTCTTTAGTAGATGCTATCATCATGTGCTCTTTTACATAATTACCAAATCTTTCAAAGTTTCTTAATAATGTATCTTCAGTAATCTTGTCAGTACCATATTTATGTAATTCTTTTTTACCGATATCTTCCGAATTAAACACTACATAAGCAGTATCCAACATCATTTCAACATCATCTTCAAAGTCGTAACCTGCTACTTCATCTTTAGAATCGACATAAAACATATATCCTTCTTTAGTAGCATCTTCTATAGTATCTGCAACAGCTTCTACATAAGTAGATGGCTTGTCCCTATTAAGTCCAAATGCATTATCATTTTTAGAAGCACATCCAGTTAAACCTCCAAGGCCAATAACAAGAGCTAAAGCTCCTGCTGTAGCTCTTTTAGTAGCACCTGGATGATTTATTCCAAATTCTTTTACTTTGCCTTTTACTAATTCTATAAATTTATTAGGGTTAGATTTTATTTTACCACTAATTACTTGACCTTTATCAGTAATCAAAGTTCTTTGTTGACCATTTATATTTTTTAAAAGATCGTTAAATAACATAAACTATACCCCCTTATTTCTTTTCTCTTTTGATGCCAGTGTAATAGTAACCTCTATCAGTTAAATAACTATCATTACTACTATTACTCCATTTATAATCTGTATAACCACCAATTATATGTCTTGTTCTAAATCTATAATACGCAACAGTGTTTTTAACTTGAACATATCCATATACAGGTTCTTGAACAGTCTTAGTCTTATAACCAACAATCTTCTTCACATCACCATATACAGGTTCTTGAACAGTTGTTGTTTTATAACCAGTTACCTTTTTAACAGTACCATAAACTGGTGTTTGAGTTGTTTTATATTGTGAACATACTTGTTTTTCAGTTGTTACTTGGTATGTTTTATATACTTCTTTTTCATAGTAAGCCGCAACTCCACCAACACAATTTCCACAACTATAATCAGTTGATGAAATATATCTGTATCTCGTAGTAGAATCGTCTTTAGGTGTTGTAAAATATAATGATTTACCTTGGTTTACCCAAGTTCCTTTATATTCACCTGTATAAACAATTTCAGTTTTATAAGCAGTACAAGTCTTAGTTTCTGTATAGCCATATTGAACTTGTTCATAACCATATATTGGACTATTTTTATCTTCAACCTTAACTGTGTTATAACCAACTATTTTTCTTTCAGTAGTATAAATAGGGTTATTTTTATCTTCAACTTTCACTGTATTATAACTAACTACTTGTCTTTCAGTAGAATAATAAGTTTCATTCTTAGTATCAACATCTCTTAAACTAGTTTCATAAGCTTTTGTAGTTGACCAATTTGACCACGAAGACCAATTCGAATAAGAATCGCCTACTGTTTTAATGTATTTATATTCATATGCTACTGGTTTTGGTGGTTCAACTGGTGGATTTACCGGTGGATTTACCGGTGGGTTTACTGGTGGATTTACTGGTGGATTTACTGGTGGATTTACCGGTGTATTAACTACTGGTGCAGAAACTGGAGTTTTTTCAGCTTCACATACATCCTTATCACAGTAATCATAACATCCTAAATAAACTACGATATGAGCATCATTATCAGTACATTTTAAATTTACTAACATTTGATATTCATCTTCATATTTTGTAATTTCAACATATGAATCATCTAAATCACATGATTTTCCATTTGCATCTTTAAATTCAATAATTAAATTAGATTCAATCATTTCTCTTAAAGTCATTGATTTAGTATCTTTAACCTTTTTAGGTAATCTAGGTGTAGTGTAATATCCAATTGCTGCTTCTTTCATAGTTTGAATATTTTCGTTAAATATTCTGTTTGTTAAAACATCAAATTGATTTGTTATCCCTTTTAAACTACTTTTAGTTGGAAATAACCAAATCAAAATAAAGACAAATAATACAACAAACAAAAGTTGTAATATTACATCTTTTATAGAAAAACCTTCTCTTCTTTCATTATACATAATAATTCCCCCTTAATTAATGAAATATATTAACATAATAAGTAATTATTGTCAAGTTGAAGTTTAACCCTTTAAATCAAAAGGAAAAACTACACTAAAGCCAGCAACTAATTACAAGTAAATAATACCATAAAAAGGCCCTTTTGTCAAAAGATTCATCCCTAATATCAATATATAATATAGAAAAAAAAATTAAAAATACCTAAAAGTCTTTATTAAACCATAATTTTAAATTATAAGTAATCGATTCTTGCTTCTTGATACAAATTATTTTGTATATTCCAAAACGATAACTAGTGATTATTTCTTCATCAGTTTCATGGGTTTTAGTATCCGAAATGAAATATGTTTTTTTATCATTTTTAATATTGTTAAAATTAATATATCCAAGAGCAGTATTTATAACAAGTACAATTAAAACAATATATATCAAGACATAACAAATAACTTTTAAAATTAAAAATTTCCTTTTTTCCTTATTTTCCATATTTTTACTCCTTATTACATACTACAAATAAAGTATATCATTATATATATTTATATACAAGAAAAAAGAGATTCTCATCTCTAATTTTCTGCTTCTTCTAACATATTAGTTATTAAAATACCATACCCTTTAGTTGGATTATCTACTACAACATGAGTAACAGCTCCAATAATATAATCACCTTGAATAATTGGTGATCCACTCATCCCCTGAACTATTCCCCCTGTTAAGTTAAGTAAATTTTTGTCTAATATTTCAAATGAAATATTTTTATAGTTTTGATCATTAGTAACTTTAGTTATTTCTATTTGATATTCATTAATTTGCTTACCAGCTAAAACTGTCAAAATAGAAGCTTTACCCTTTTTAATATTATCAATAGTAGCTACTTTATATAATTTTCTATTGGATATGGGTCTAGTAAATTTTCCAAATATCCCTTGTTTTGTGTTTTCAAAAATATTACCACTTACAGCATTAGTATAATATCTAGCATTTTTTTCTCCAGGCACACCATTAGTACTACGTTCAATTCCAATTACTTCGGAATCAAATATAGTACCAGAAGTTGTATTTAAAATTTGTCCTGAATTTTTTTCAATAATTTCATGACCTAATGCTCCGAATAGATGACTTTTAGGATCAACAAAGGTAAGTGTTCCTATACCTGTGATTGAATCCTTAACATACAAACCTGTTTTATAAATATTATCTACTTTATAAAGTTTTAAATTTGTATATTTTGTTAGGTCATTTCGTAAATATCCAATTTTTATAGTGTCATCTAAACTACTATTGATTTTTGACACCATTTCGTTAATATTGGATATCTTTTGGTCATCTATACTGGTGATAATATCTCCGACTTTAATATTGGAACCACTGACAGTATCTATATTATTGATTTTGTATGTACCAACAATAATAACACCTTCAGCTTTAATATCGATACCAATATTTTCGCCACCTGCATATATGTAGTCAGAATATGCACATATGGTACTTGGAATTAAGAGAAATGTTAAAAGAAGAAAGATGCATACTTTTTTGAACATGGTACCATCTCCTTTTTATATAGACTACGATATTATTATGTCCCCATAAAAAAATAATACCCTTGGTATTATTTCTCTATTTCAAAATCAGCTAGTCCATCAGGTGTGACTATTTTAGTTATTTTTTCTTCAATGTTTTTAAGTTCTTCATCACATTCTTTTACTAGTTTCATAGCTTTAGTATATTTTTCAATTGAATCATCTAAATTGATATCATCGGTTTCTAATTCATTGATAATTTTTTCTAATGTTTTAATTTTTTCTTCAAACTTCATCTTTTTATCCATTATTTTACCT